>CALEIX010000298.1 GCA_937898825.1 uncultured Elusimicrobia bacterium
TGACTCCTGACTCTTGACTCCTGACTCTTGACTCCTGACTCTTGACTCCTGACTCTTGACTCCTGACTCTTGACTCCCGACTCTTGACTCCCGACTCCTGACTCCTGACTCTGATTTATAGGCAGGGACATTCTTAAATGAACTAATACGGGAAAATGGATGTAACTTTGTATACAGTCTCTCTGCAATGCAATCATTTTTTAAGCGCTTTCACTTTTGAACAGAGCATATGCGCTTGCCTTGTCGGTTCGCAGATTCTGAATTTGGAGAGCTTTAATATAATTTCCATTGAGGATCTTATATCTGTTTTGTGACCCGGAGATATAAACATCGGCTTGGTTTTCTCACGCGTTCTCAAAACCGCCCCCACCTTTTTGCCTTTGTGGAAAAGAAAGGAATAGTTCCCCCTTTTTACCCCGGGTTCTTTGTGTTTTCCCACAAGACGGCTTTTTGCGGCGCCGATGCTCGGTTTTCCAAGAACGATTCCCATATGCGAGGCAAGGCCTAACCCTCCTGGATGGGCTATCCCCTGTCCGTCAAAAATGAGAAGGTCGGGCTCGGTTTTGAGAGTCGCATAGCATTTTTCGATAGCCGCTCCTTCTCTGAATGAAAGAAATCCGGGCACATACGGAAAAGAAGTTTTTTCTTCGGCGGTTTTTTCTTCAAGTATGTTGAGTTCTGCATTCATTAACACAATGGCGCAGATTGTTTTGTCCCCTTTGAACGCGCAATCAATGCCTGCGATTATGTGTTTTTTCTTTAAGGTAAAATGTTTCAAGATTATCTTTTTCCTTAAATTTTGCTGGATTTTCTTAAGATGTTTAATGTCTAAGTTCATTTACGCCCGCTTACTCCAAAACTTGCTCCATGAAATTTTATCAAAAACACTCCGCCCTTCCTATTTCACGGTTTCATAGATTTGTTCTCAGAAAATCAAGCGTCCTTTTTTCATATTCTTTTCCCGCGAAAAAATATGCCTCTCCGTGGTCTGCGTTTTTAATTATCCATAGAAGGGCATCGGGTTTGCTCTTTTTAATGTGCAGAGAGTTTTTCATGGGAATCTGGGAATCCCTGTCTCCGTGAATCAAAAAAAGCGGCGCTTTCATTTTCGAGGCGCACTTTACCGGGGAAATTTCGCTCATCCATTCTCCCAGGAGCATTTTGCTTTCCAGGCACATAAACCACAAGAGGGGTTTTCTGAAAACTCCCAAATTCGAGAAAATGCTGTCCATCAAAGAATAGAGGTCATCAAATGGGGAATCGGCAATTACGGCCCGAATGTCTTCCATTTGCGCCGCGGCCATTATTGCCGCGGACGCCCCCATCGAAAATCCGTAGAGCCCTATTTTTTCCATTCCGCAGTTTTTGAGAAAGTGAACGGCTGCTTTTATGTCTTTTATTTCGTTATATCCGCCGCTGGTCAAAAAGCCGCCGCTTTTTCCCATAGCCCGAAAGTCCAGGTAAAGAAGATTATAGTCTTTCGCAAAAAAGGCGGTTGAAGCGAGTATATTGCCTTTGTCCACCGGGTAACCGTGGCAGAGTATCAGTGCCTTTTTGCTTTTTTTATTTCTCAGGAGCCAGGCGTTAATCTTGATATTATCCTCTGTTTTAAGATTTATTTCTTCGTATTTAAGCCCGAAATTTTCCGGAGTTTCCCTGGTTATATACCTTGCCGGATGGGTGTAGAGAAAAAACATTATGGCTGAGAAAATGAAATACGCTATGAAAGGGTAAATAATTAGTCGTATTGCTATTTTCAATGCCAGATTTTCCATTTTAAGTTTTGTTAAAAGGCGAAAGTTCTCAGAATTTCTCAAAGTGGCAAATCCCGTTTAAGGGTCTTTTCGCTATTGAGCGAAAGCTCTTTTTGTTTTTCGGATAACCGAGAGAAATAAGACTTACAAGTTTATATTTTGAGGGAACCTTTAACAGTTTTCTGAGCTCTTCGCAATAAGGCTTTTTGTCTCCGGCAACCCAGCATGAGCCTATCCCCATTGATGTCGCCGCAAGCATTATGTTTTGAGTTGCAGCCGAGCAGTCTTCCAGATAATATTTGGTATCTTTCGAAAAAACGCCTATTAAAGCGGCGGCCCCCGATATAAATTTCCCGTAATCGGTAATGTCAGCTATTCTCCTCAGTTTTTCCCTGTCTTTGACTATCACAAATTCCCATGGCTGGTCGTTTCTGGCTGTGGGAGCGTATCTTCCCGCATCCGCCATTTTCAGAAGTTCTGCTGTTCCGATTGTTTTTTCGCTGTAAGACCTTATGCTTCTTCTCTTTTTTATAATTTCAATAACTTTGTTCATGTTTCCTCCCCTCCTTCATTTAATAATTCCGGTTTCTTTTTGCCATTTGCTGAATTTTGGAAAGTGCCTTATTATCATGAAAGCTGAGAAGAACGATAACAAGTAGAATTGCAGGCGCGCGCCGCTGACAAAGAAAAAAACAAAGCCCACAAGAGCCGGCACCTCAAATACAATTGCGCTTATTATTGACAGGGAAAAAAGGTTTTGGACCCTTGTATTTTCATCCGTGTTTCCCCGGTCGCTTGCGTATTTTGAGACCAATTTTTTTCTCATCTGCAAAATCAAAAAAATAATGGCGAGAAGCAGATAATTTAGAGAGTTGCCTGTTTTGATAAGGTTTCTTGCGATGTTATTCATCAATAAAATTTCGATTATTGCCGCATATAATACTATGGACATGAGCATTGCGACGTTTATGACAACTGAAGTGGCGTAAATTTTTTTCAGGTTTTCAAGCATGAACTTTTCTGCAGGGTTTTCAGGGTTTTCTCCGTTTCTTCGACCAGGGCTGAGGCCGAGATTTTTTGCCCGAGCGCCTGTCTCATCCATTCCTGGGGAGTTATGGATCCGAGCGTGCACATTCTTTCCATTTCCCCTGCAAGATTCCTGTTTTTAAAATACTGTTCCACCTGAAAAGATATCAGCTGCCCCAATGGATAATCAGGCAGATAGAGGGCGTGGTTTATCATGTGGGAGTATATGGCGAGTATCGGCGAGTCCTTTATTTTAAAGCAGGGAGCGAAATATTCATTCCATACGTTGCGAGCTATTTTAATAACCTGATTTTTGAGCTCTCGGGCATTCGCCTTTTTGTTTTTATAAAGCCACCGCCACATATACATATCCACCAGCGCCACGCCGCTTATTTCTCTTGTTGACCAGAATGTGTCCAGGATTTTCATCTTTTCCGCATTTTTGTCTTTATTGGGTATTCCCAGGATGTCCAGGTCCCTGCTCTGGAAGACGAAAGCGAAACCTTCGGTGAATGCGGTGTTCGGCACGCCTTCGAGAAGAGTATGGTCTACTTTGTACAAAGAGAAGGTTTGTTCGACGCAGTGTCCGAGTTCATGCATAGCTGTGTTAAATCCCTGATAATCCATTCCGCCTTTTGGCACTCTTGTCCTCAAATGTGCCTTTTCCCCCCTCATTCCGGCTCCCCACGCGTGCCCCGAACCTCTGGCCGGATCTACTTCAATTTTGTCGGCAAGGTATTTGGCCGTTCCTTTTGAAAAACCGAGTTTAACGAGAATATCCGGTATTTTTCGTTCGAATGTTTCAATATTCGGGAATTGTTTCCGTACAATTTCATCCAGATTTTCATTGCCCAGGGTTCCCCTTGATTTGAACCCGTCATACCATATGTCAAATGGTTCGGGTTCCCGCCCCAGCTTTTCTCTTATAAAGTCTATTAGCTGTCTCTTATACACATCTGACGCTGCCGACGAATTAGACGGTGTAGATCTCGGTGGTCGCCGTATCATT
>CALEIX010000299.1 GCA_937898825.1 uncultured Elusimicrobia bacterium
GAAAGCACTGACCCTTACAGAACCGATTGGCTTATTTCCGTGGATTTCAAGAAGGGAACTACGACCGGCATATCCGCTTATGACAGAGCAAAAACCTTGAGGGAGTTGTCGAATCCGAAAGTTAGAAATTCCGATTTTAGCAAGCCAGGTCATATTTTCCCCCTTCGAGCCAGAAACGGCGGGGTATTGGTCAGGGCGGGGCATACCGAAGCCTGCGTGGATTTGCTGAATCTCGCCGGGCTCCGCCCGGTGGGCGCGATATGCGAGATAATCAGCGAAAACGGAAAAATGGCGAGATTGCAGGACCTGAAAAGGTTTGCCGCTAAACATAAACTAAACCTCGGGACAATCGGGGATATTATCGCTTACAGACGCAGGTTGGAAAGTTTAATTCAAAAAACCGCCGAGGCTGACCTTCCAACAAAATACGGCAGATTCAAAATGCATGTTTATCGCGATGTAATTTCAGGTGCGGAGCACATTGCCCTTGTCATGGGAAAACCGCGGGAAACCTCGCTTGTGCGCGTGCATTCCGAGTGTCTCACAGGCGACCTTTTGGGTTCTCTTCGTTGCGATTGCGGCATTCAAATGAAGAACGCCCTTAAAATAATATCCCGCGCAGGTTCCGGCATTTTTTTGTACATGCGCCAGGAAGGGAGAGGAATTGGCTTGACGAATAAAATAAGGGCGTACAAACTTCAGGAAGAGGGCTACGACACCATCGAGGCGAACCATGCTCTCGGTTTCGGAGAGGATTTAAGAGATTACGGTATCGGGGCGCAGATATTAAGCGAACTGGGAGTGAAAAAAATAAAACTTCTGACAAATAACCCCAAGAAAATTGTGGGTTTGAAGGGTTACGGTATGGAAGTGGTTGAAAGAATTCCGATAGTGATAAAACCGAACCCGATAAATGAAAGGTATCTTAAAACCAAAAAAGAAAAAATGGGACATCTTATTTAACGGGAGGAAAAATGAAAAAAATAGAGGGAAATCTTCTGGCGAAAGGCATGAAGTTTTACATCGTATCTTCGCGTTTCAACGAGTTTCTCTCCAATAAGTTGATAGACGGGGCAGTGGACGCTTTAACCAGGCACGGGGCGAAAGACTCCGACATTACTCTGGTCAAGGTTCCGGGCGCTTTTGAGATTCCTTCAGCCGCGGCCGTAGCTGCAGACTCCGAATGCGACGCCGTGATATGCCTGGGCGTGATAATCAGGGGCGAAACTCCGCACTTTAATATTGTGGCGGCGGAGTGCGCAAAAGGCATTGCGCAAGTCTCTTTCAGGACAAAAAAACCGGTTG
>CALEIX010000300.1 GCA_937898825.1 uncultured Elusimicrobia bacterium
ATCTTTCAAAACTCTTATCCTTTCCCTGTTTTGGGGATCGTTTTTCAGATTCTCCCACCAGACTTTCATAAAAACGAAAAACACAGACAGGAAAAAAACGACAAGACCCGTATTTACCACTATCTTTTTTCTCTGCGGCTTAAACCTCATCTCCGGCGGTTCGGCTTTTTCAACAATTTGTATCACGCCGGCGTCGCGGGATTCATCCAGACGGGCGGCTTCATACTGCCTGAGAAGGATTTCATACAATGATTCCCTGTACTTGAACTCGCGCATCTTCCTGAGATACTGTGTGCCCAGCACGGAGATTTTCTTCGTTGAAAAAAGGGCGGAATCTGACGGGGATTTTGACTCAAACTTTCTCAATTGCTCCTTCAATGCAGAAACCTCTTCTTTGAGTTTCTGCAAGTCGGGATTTTGCTCGGTTGCATAATTGCGCATCACTCTCATTTCCACTTCTTTGGCGGAAATTTCTGCTCTTAGTTTGGACGCCGTTTCAATTGCAGCTTCGGCTTCCGAGTCTACTTTTATGGTTCCGGTTTTTTGCTGGAAATTTTTAAGATCCTCCTCGGCTTTTACCAGTTCCTCTTTGGCCGTGCTCAATTGCTTTTCAAAAAACAACCGTCGCTGAGCCGCTTCAGTCACAGCCAGATTATTATTAAGTTCGTCCAGACCTTCAACAAAAGCATCAACTATTTTCGCCGCCATTTCAGGATTTCTATCCACGTATGCAACAGTTACTATGCCGCTTTTTCTGTCTTCCGAAAGCATTAGATTCCCTTTCAATAACTTACGCGCTATATATTTTTTCCCCACATCATAATACTTCATCAAATCAAGTTTTTTTATGACATAATCCAGAACCGGTCTTGTCTTAAGGAACTCTTTATACAGAGAAGCCGAGCTCTTTATTCCAAGAATACCCGGATTAATGCCCATGCCGCCCATCTGGTTAGTGAAAAAAGACGCCATAGAAGTACCTGTTTTATTGGGAGGGAGGATTTTCGTTTCAGCCCTGTAATATTTGGGCAAGAGCAAGCTTATCGCAGCAGCCAGAGTCATAGCCCCGAGAGTAGTTTTTACGATAAACGACTTATGTTTGAGAATAACAATCAGGTAATCAAGCAAATTGATTTCATCAGAATCATTATGGTGCGGCATAACATGTTTTTCATCCATAAATCACCTTTTTAGTCGTAGAGTCCGGAGTCGCAGAGTCCAGAGTCGTAGAGTCCGGAGTCGCAGAGTCCAGAGTCGTAGAGTCTGGAGTCATAGAAAGAAATCTGTAATACTCATCGAGATTTAAGCATTCCTCTTTAAATATTTTCCAAGCCCTGTTATTATCTTACTCACTTCTCCGGCTAAATCGTATAGTCTTTCAAATTCGGATTTCTCTATATACTTCAAATCCAAAGCAATGTAAAGATGGCTTTGCAGCTCAGCGGCTGAACCATGAGCTATATTCAAGAAATTTAAAAAGGCCTTATCGCTTTTCCTGCCAAATCCCTCCGCAATATTGGACATAATTGATATAGAAGATTTTCTTATTTGGCTTTTTAAATCAAAGTCTCTCACAAAATCACTATTTTTGTTTGTAATCCTGTAAATTGCGACAGTAAGATTTCGGGCTTTCTCCCATGCCAGAACATCTTCAAATTTTTCCATCTTTCCGCTATTAATCGCCTTATTTTCCATTTCCCAGACTCTATGACTCCCAAACTCTTAGACTCTAAGAGTTCTAAAACACCTTTATCACCACTCCTGCAGTCACTGCTATTTGCATAAGTATTTGGCTTATATCTCTTATTTCCCTGAGCCACGCTATCTTTTCGAATTTCTCGGGAATCACTATAGCATCTCCCGGCTCTATCCTGGTAGAGAAAAACAAAAAACGTTTTGGTTTAACCGCCCTTCCGTCCGCCTTAAGTACAAAAACCCCGCCTTTGTTAGCATAATCGGAATACCCTCCCGCATACTCTATATAATCGGAAAAACTTTTTCCCCTGATGTAAAGGAAACTTCCTTCAGTCATAACTGCCCCCGTCACAGAAACCACAGAAGGTTTTGGAGGCACAAATATTTTATCTCCGTCTTCCAGAACAATATTAGAACTCGAATTTTCAAGTCCTTCAAGCGAATCAATTTTAATAGAAAGCCTACCTATGGCCTTTACTCTTCTGAGACTTTCGAGAAAACGCGACTTGGCTGAAAAAACGGCTTTCTTGCTTTGAACATCCTCGATCGAAAGCGCAGTCTGAATTTTATTGGAACTCTCGACTATAAGCTGTTTCTCAAGCCGCCTTATTATTTTCTCCAAATTTTTCTGCTGAGATTTCCTAACCCTTTCCCGAGTAAAAACCAACCCTTTTATATAAGCGGAATTTGTAAGTCCCCCCGCTCTTTTTATGAGGGAAAAAAGTTTTTCTCCCTTTTTAATCGCGTATTTCCCTGGATATTTAACCTCACCTTTTATTTCAACCGTTTTATAAAGTTTCCACTCGGGAACCGTTTTCACAAAAATATAATCATTGGCGCCCAAAAGAATATTGTTTTTTTCATCTTCTTCCATCGCCTTTTTGATATTTATGTCAAAACGCGATGTCTGGGGACCGTTTTCTGTAATCTTGACCCGCGTAACCTCCGCTCTGTCAGACGCCTGCGGCAAAAGCCCTCCGGCGAGAAGGATGATATCTTTTACTCTTATATCGCCACCCTGTCTTATACCGAATTTCCCCGGGTAAAAAACGGCTCCCTGAACCACAACGGAAGAATCGCCCTCGCTTACAGGATAAAATCTTATTATGTCACCATCTTTTACTTCAAAATTGGCAGAGGCAGCGGAATTCAAATTGCCTTCAAAAAAATCGGTGAATTTATGTTCATATATTCTTTTTATCGAGGCTCTGGTTCTAAAAGCGGTATTAGTAAATCCGCCGGCCAATTTCACAAGATCAAAAACCCTTTCTCCGTCTTTCAGTTCATATATCGCAGGTTTTTTTACAGTGCCCACCACGGCGACCAACGCACCCACAGGAGGTATATAAATGACATCGCCAGGCAAAAGGCGAACATCCTTGCTCTTATCTCCTTTAAGAAGGAAATCATACAAATCCATGGAAACCACGGTTTCCCCGTTTCTCCTTAATTTTATATTACGCATGGATCCGTTCTTGTCAGGGCCGCCGGTTGCAAAAAGAGCACTTATTAAAGTTGAAAGCGAGCTCACAGTATAAGAGCCGGGTCTTCTGGCATTTCCCACCACATAAACAGTAATTCCCCTTAATGAACCGAGCGAAACATTAAAGTTGAATTTTGAATAGTACCTTGAAAACTCCCTTTTAAGCGCCTTTTGGAAAGTTTCAAAAGAAAGTCCCGCTGCTCTGAAAACGCCTATCTTGGGCAGAATGATATTTCCGTCCCTGTCTACCACAACATTCCATGTTCCTTCTATTTTGCCCCAGACGCTTATTTTTATCTCGTCCCCCGGAACTATAATATAATCCGATACTGACGGTGCGCCAGTCACAGGCGCGAAAGTTGAAGGGGATTCAAGGAAAAGCTCGTATCCAAACTGCCTTATTTCCTGGGAGAAACCCCTGGGAAGTGAATTTGCTACATAAGTTTCGAAATCCGAAAGTGAAAGAGATTGAAACTCCGCTTTTTTTACTTCTTCTCCTTCCAGAGTCATTTCATCTTCTAAAAGCGAACTTTCGGATTTCATATCACCTTTATTATCGATTTCAAATGAAAGTTTTTCAGCATCCTTTATTTGAGCAGGCAAAACGCCGGGCAAAATCATATTCAAAGAAAACGTAAAAATAACCGCAAATTTAACAATTCTCATTTTTCTATCTCCTCAGGTATAAGCAGAGCTAAGGCTTCTATTTTTTATTTCTTCCATTATTTTTTCAATAAATTCGTTTAACTTTACCCCATTTATATTTTTATTCCCGCGCAGGCGAACTGAAATTTCATCTCTTTCGTTTTCCCGCTTACCGACTATGATAAGATACGGAATTTTCTCTGCCACGGCGTCCCTCACTTTCGCACCTATAGTTTCTCCTCTAATATCCAGAGATGTACGTATGCCACTATTTTTTAATTTCTCATAAATCTCGCGGGCGTAAGGTTCCTGCGCTATGGTAATATTAAGCACTTTAACCTGCACAGGCGAAAGCCACAACGGAAAATTTCCTCCGAAATGCTCTATCAAAATACCGAAAAACCTTTCCAGCGAACCAAGCAACGCCCTGTGAATCATATAGGGACGATGCAGACTGCCGTCGGAACCGACATAATTCATGTTGAAACGCTCTGGCAAATTGAAATCAAACTGAATAGTCGTGGTTTGCCACTGGCGACCGAGGCTATCATTCACTTTCAGGTCTATCTTGGGACCGTAAAAAGCGCCGCCGCCTTCGTCAACCTCTATCGCCAAACCCTCTTTTTCAACAGCTGCAAGTAAACTTTTTTGAGCCGCCTCCCACAGATTTTCCTCGCCTACCGCATCCGTTGGACGGGTTGCCAGATATGCCTTTACATCCTTAAAACCGAAAGTCTTCCATATATTCAAACTGAATCTCAAAACCTCAAGCGTTTCATCTTCCACCTGCTGCGGAGTGCAGATTATATGCGCGTCATCCTGAGTAAAACCCCTCACCCGCATAAGCCCGAGCAAAACTCCCGCCTTTTCATATCTGTAAACTGTGCCAAGTTCCGCCCACCTCAAGGGAAGCTGCCGATAGGACTTTTTTGAATTCTTATAAATTTGTATGTGAAAGGGACAATTCATGGGTTTGGCATAATAGTTTGCTTTATCTATAGGCATGGGAGAATACATAAACTCCTTGTAAAATTCAAGATGCCCTGACGCTTTCCACAAATTTTCCTGGCCTATATGCGGGGTATATAAAAATTGATAGCCGCTCTTAAGATGTTCCTGTTTCCAGAAGGTTTCTATCTCATGACGAATCATCGCTCCATTCGGGTGCCATAGAACAAGCCCGGGACCGACCTCTTCGCTAACGCTGTATAAATCAAGCTGCCTGCCCAATTTCCTGTGGTCCCTTTTGAGCGCTTCCTTCTTGATTTTTATGTAATTTTCAAGTTCCGCACTTGTTTCAAACGCTATGCCGTATATTCTTTGAAGCATCGGATTTCTTTCGCTGCCTTTCCAATAAGCGCCGGCGACATTCATAAGTTTGAAATACCTTATCTGACCTGTATGCTCGAGATGGGGTCCCTTGCAAAGGTCCATAAAAGGTCCATTCTTATAAACGGAGATAGCGCAATCGGGAAGATTGGTTATCAAATCCAGTTTATATTTCTCGCCGCGCGCCTTGAAAAATTTAACGGCTTCCTCTTTGCTCATCTCAATACGTTCAAACCTCTGCGCTTGCTTTATTATCTGCCTCATTTTTTTCTCTATTACCGGCAAATCGGCGGGGGTCAGCCTGTGTGGCATATCAAAATCGTAATAGAATCCGTCCTCTATGGCCGGGCCAATGCCAAGTTTTACATCTTCAAACAGCTCCGTTACCGCCTCCGCCATTACATGGGCAAGGGAGTGTCTCATTTTCAGTAAATCATCTTCATTCAATGTTCTTTCATTGTTCGTTTTCATATCACTCTACTCTTTTGGATTTATAGACTTTATGTCGGCTAAAAAACAAATACCAAACAACTCAAATAACTGCTATTTACTCCCTTAATTATACGCAAAAATGAACTTGCCCAGTATAGGATTTGAACCTATGACCTTTCCCATGTCAAGGGAACGCGCTACCGCTGCGCCAACTGGGCACAAAAATCGCAATAAAACAAGTAACCGAAAATCAAAATCTTCCGCGATATTTCAGCAACTGCGGCAAAATAGACGCAATAAGAAAAATTTTAAAAATATCACCTATTACGAAGGGATACAAGCCAAAATGCAAAACGGAATCCCATCCCACAAAATGGCTAAGCCACAGCAAACCCAGCGAATATATGATAACTTCTGCCAGAAGGACCGAAACGAAATATTTTACAAAAATATTCCCCTGCCTTTTCTCACAAAAATACCCGACCACAAGAGCAGCAAAAGGAAAAGATATTAGATAACCACCGGTCGGACCGAAAAAGGCAGCGCCGTTTGCAAATATAGGAAGACCGCCAACAGTTCCTCCTGCCAAATAAACCAAAACGCAAAAAAAAGCCTTTCTACCCAAAAAAACACCCAGCGTAAAAATTCCAAAAGTTTGCATAGTTACCGGGACCGGAGTAAACGGCAAAGGCACACGCACACAAGCTGTGACGGCAAGAAACAAAGCACCAACGGCAGCAATACTTAATTCTCTCACCACACTCTTAACGGTTGTGGGTTTATCAAGAACCACATGTTTTCCAATCATCGTATTCATTATTATATAAAAAACGAAAAAAACTAAAAACCTTACAACAACCCCGCGGGTTACGATTTTAGTAACCCGCGGGGTTACTATGTGGTTATTCGAATATCAGGTGCTTGATCTTTGCCAATTCTTTTTGATAACGAATCCTATCTTCCACAAATTTTTTATACTGGGCACAATTTATATCCAAAAATTCCTCATACCTGCAAATCCTATTCTTAACATCACGAAAATATTCCCGGCAGGATGAAAAGTTCCAATCCTGCGGTTTATCAACCAAATACGCAGTCACCGGATTCAAATGAACATATCGGGTTAAATGCAACAATTCTTCATCTTGCTCAATCAACTTATTTTTAAATCTTCCCTGCCATAAAGGCCCGTTTCTTTTATGTTTAGCATTAAAATACTTAGCATAACTGTTAGAAATTTTCGATATAAATTTAACAATCCCTCCATCAATATTTTGTTTAAGCACAAAATGATAATGCGTCGGCATAAGGCAATAGGCAATTATATCCACAAGAGTTTTTACCTTTTCTCCCAATTGTACTTTTCTTATCGTTATTCTGGAAAAAGGCAATTTAGAATCTAAAGAATTCGCATAGCAAAAAGATTCAGTGAAATGGCGATACTCCTCCTCAGTATTAAAAATCGTATAATTCGCGATACTTTTATTAAAAACATGATATACATTTCCGTTCACAAGTAGATCTTTCCTGATAGTAACCATTTTTCCTCCGAAACCTCCACAACCCCGCGGGTTGCAGTTTTTTTCACTATAGCGTTTTCAGTAACCCGCGGGGTTACTTTTGGTTGTTTTGATATTCGGCAGTTATTACGGATTTTATACCACCCCTCGACGTAAAGTCGCCAATGACCTTGCAGCATCGGGGTTTGACGGCTGCTACCACATCGTCCAAAATCTTATTTACCGTATTTTCCATAAAAATCCCGCAATCCCTGTATTTCAGAAAATAATACTTTAGCGATTTTAACTCAAGACACAGTTTATTTGGAACATAAATTATCTCAATAGTTCCAAAATCCGGCAATCCAGTTTTGGGGCATACCGAAGTAAACTCAGGATGCACTATTTTTATCTCGTAATCTCTGGAATATTGATTAGGCCATACTTCAATTTTGGGAAATCTGACCTTTCGAAACGATCGAGCATATGCAGGTAAATATCCTCCTTTAACAGTTTTGTTTTTCATATTTCCTCCTCAATAATAGAATTTTTTAAGTTCGTCAACACAACCAAAATCTGCAAAAAAAACAAAATGGCGATAACATGCCTCATGTGAAAATTAAAAAAAGATAAAGATGTCATCAAAGCAACAGCATTCAAGGCAAAAGAAAACAAAACATTGCTGGCGAAATCTTTTCTTATTTTCATAAGGAAAAAGATGGTTTTCGGCACAAAAAAAAGTGCCGCCCGGCCTTTGCAAAATACACTGGCGTATTTTTCAAGAAATACTGTATCTCCGCATCCAAAGCCAACATCCCCCTTAGTAATAAAACCTATATCGTCGCTTATGATCATAGATTTAGCGTTAAGGGTTTTACGTCTTAAAATAATATATTCTATATCGTCCTTTGATATATTTGAATAATAATCCTCTACGTGAATCATTCCACATATTTTCCTAACGATATGGGAATTTTGTGAAGAGACAAAGCAGGGTTTAATTTCAAGACTGTTCAGTCTTTCAACAAATTTTCTCACGCTTTTTCTGTTTGCGAATTTAAACAAAAAATATCCACAAAGTCTTCCATCAACCAGCACAGCCAGAATATAATCTTCAGCGTTCTCCATTTCCACCAGAGCGGCTTTTTCCACAAAAAAGCCGCTCTTCAGCAAGAAAGGTAAATCACATAATATGACTCTTTTTCCTTCCATCATTATCTCAACAGCGGATTTACTCTGATGCAGCACATAAACTTCTCCAGTAAATATTGCATCCTCCTTCCTGGCAGCTTTTACTATTTCTTTCATTGTGCTACGTGGTGAAAACTGAGCGGCGGCAAACGCAAAGTTTAATAGGTCGCTTCGGCTTATTCCAAAAGACTTCATATCAGCAAGCGAAGAGTTTTCACGCAAAAGCATATCTCCATCTATAATAGCCTTGTCAATAGAGGATATTTTCCACATTACAAAAAAGTCATTTATTTTAACGCCATATTCTTTTAACTTCCCGGCGCTAATCTTCATCATTATGGGAAAAATTAAAAGGAGAATCGGGGGGCCTGAATATGAAAGAATGAAAAACATTTTCTGGAAAGACAAATTATCTGCTCCCAAAAAAAGAACACTAAAAGCAAAAAGCAAAAAAACAAAGAAAAAAAGTTGTATTTTCTCAAGAATATTTTCAGTTCTGCCGCCGGAGGACAGATTTTTAATCAATGCATTGATGCAGCGGAAAAAGAGGGTTTCCTCGCGCAAACCTTCCGCCCGCACCTTAACTTCAGAGGACCTGACTATGCTCCCCGCATAAATCCGACTCATCGGCCCTTTAACCACCTCCGAATTTCCCATAAAAGATTCATCCACTTCGCTTTTCCCTTCAATAATCTCCCCGTCAACCGAAGAAATTTCTCCTTCCTTCAAAAGGATGACATCCCCCTTTTTCAATTTTTCGCTCGGCACAATTTCTTCTCGCCCTCCGGAAAGTCTCCTAATAAAAGGTGCGGGCATGGAAAGCATTCGTTTTGTTTCAAAAACAAATCTATCCTCAAGACTTGCAAAAAACCATTCACCAAGATTAAATAAAAAAGCAAGCAAAGGCAGTTCATAAAAATCAAAAGTGCTTTCCCACTCACCAGTTTCCGCACCTAATAAAACGCAAAAAAGCGAAGTCAGGGAAATCACAATAACGTAAGAATAATCAAACCTGAGTTTCTTTAAATTCCTGAAAAACTTCACCCAGAAAGGATAAATCCCCCATGTTATTACCGTAAAAGAAAGAAGAATTTTGGTATAAGGTGAATACTGTCCCAGCTGCTCAAAAAAAAGAAAAAAAGTGGACAAAAAGCAAAAAAGTATCCTGTGAAAATATTTTTCTGTCTTCCATTCATTCAGCCGCGCAGAAAAAGATTCCATTCTCTTAAACGCTGCAAGTCTGTATCCTAATCGATATATCTCCCTTTCAACCTCACCGATACTTGCCTTGCCTCTGGCAAGGCGCATGACCGCGGTTTTGGCAGGCAAATTCAGTTTAAATTCCTTTACCCCTTTTAATTTAAGGAGGCTTAATTCTATTTTCTGTTTACACGAGGCAGAATGAACCCCTTCAATCACAGCCGAGTATAAAATATCCCGCTCTGTCATATGCCAATTTTTGACCGCCATGATTTCTCAAGTTCTTTAAGATTATGCCATTTTCCATGGAAAGATTCGCGTAAGGCATCTTCAATACTCACGCCTTCCCGCAAATGCTTTAAGAAAATGGAAAAGGGGAAAGACCCACCATCTTCAATCATGAATTTAACCACGCTAAAAACCTGTGAATACCATTTATCAACCAACGGTCCGTTCTCGTCCAACGGAACTATATTTATCATTTGCGACAGAGGAATGGGATTAACCGCGGTAACCTGTTGAAACTTTTCTTCAAAATACTTTTTAGAAGCCAGAGACGCCCTTGTCTCTTCGTACACAGCCAGACCTTCATTCAGCCACCTGAGTTCTTCAAGTCTACTCAAACCCATAAATTCATTAAAAACAAGGTGAGTTATTTCATGAGATAAAATTGGCTTTGCTCCCTCGCTTTCATACGTCAAAATCGCATTCCCATAAGTTATACCACCCGACCACCGCGGTGATTTCGTTTTTGAAACATATTCGTCAACATCCTTATAGATAAAAACCTCATATGGCCGCGCGGGAACAAATGAATAGAGATTCGTATCGTTCATAATATTGGAATAATACAATTCACAAAGCCTGGCGTAATTATCAGCTGTTTCCTGCGAATAGGCGTGAACGAAAAAATGAATTGTTTCAGTAGTTTGCTCCCCCATTTCAAGTCCGGCGTAGGGAACAGCAACCCTCTTGCCGCGCTCTAATTTTTCGGTTTCAATGGATACGCACGCACATGAAAAAAGTATCAAAATGCACAAAAACCGGATTTTCATCCTCCTATTTCTAACATCGCTCCGGCAAATCTAATCTTTGGAAATGATATATACACCGGCAGATTTTTAAGAGAATATTCAAATTCGAACGGAGAAAGCAAAAAATCTGGAGGATTAAATTTGACCAGCACAAAGTCATTCAAGGAAAATTTAAAATTGTCTTTCTTGCGCTCTAATTTCCACTCAAGAAAAACATTTTTGCCTTTCCATTCCGCCGTGTTTGTTGAG
>CALEIX010000301.1 GCA_937898825.1 uncultured Elusimicrobia bacterium
AGTCGGAAGTCGGAAGTCGGAAGTCGGAAGTCGGAAGTCGGAAGTCGGAAGTCGGGAGTCGGGAGTCGGAAGTCGGGAGTCGGGAGTCGGGAGTCGGGAGTCAGGAGTCAGGAGTCACAAGGCACAGGTCACAAGTCAGAAGTCGCAAGGCACAAGTTGCAGGTGCATTATGTATGCAGTTTTTTTTCGTTTATAAGGTGGGCGTAAAATTCGGTAAGTGATTCTCCCACGGCTGCCACCTTGTATATTTTGCCCAGGGGAAAGAAAAAGGTCATCCACGGAGTATGCATTGACCACATCCCGTCCTCTCCGTCCACATTAAACCAGGAACACTTGAATTCCTTTATCAAAATCTCGGCGAAAAGATGCCCGTAACATCTTAAAATTTTCCATCCTTCTGACGTTGGCGGGGTTTGCGGCTTGAAATTTTGCGAGATGGATTTTTCAATTTCCAGGACGCCGCTTTGCGATATTTTGATGTGTTGCATTTCTTCAATAGTCGAACAGAGAACCAGCATTTTTTTATGCTCTGTTTCCGCGTCTTTTATCCTTTCGGGATGGCTTCTAATCTTTTTTCTAACGGCTTTCTCACCGAAAATTTCAGCCTGGGAAATAAGCGCTCTGCTTGAGACGTATTGAACGTATTTTGTTATCCAGCCAGGTTCGGGCACTTTCTCTTCCCAGAGCACTCTCCAGAAACGTTCAACGGGATAGGTCACCAGGTCTGAGTTTAGAAAAGTCATCGGCCATGACCACGGATCAAAATCTTCAAATTTAAAAAGATTTCCTTTATGCTTTTCCTTCAGCATAAAGCACAGAAAAGAAGAGCAGTCCAGCACAAGATTAATTTTTTCCTGCGAATCCAGTTCATAGTTCACAAAAGAAATTCTAAACTTTTTTTCAACCTCATTGATACCGTCTAAATTAAAATGAATCTTTTTTTCGTGCTCGTCTTCTAAGCGCGAAGCGAAATCAAAGGCGCGGGAAAAGAATTCGTCTCTTTTTCCAACGTTGAATCTTTGCGGAAGAATGCCGGAGGCCGGAGACGCTTCCGTTTCGCTTTCTTTGCTGCGGCTGACGTAAAGTTTATCGTTGTCTTTGGGGCAGGCAGGTTCACTCGGAGAAAGAGAGGCGGCAGGTTGCTCCTCTGCGTTATCCGTTTCCCGTTCGGATTTATTTGGCGGAGAAGGAGATTTCTTTAAATCGTATATACTTTTGTATTCTCCGGTTGTCTGCTCTTCTTTTACTTCCGGGTGGATTAAAGAACTCTCTTTTAAAAACTTTTCAGGCAATTGGAGGAATATTTTTTTTGCGGACGAGAAATCCACTAAAGCCATGTCCAGGGCTATTTTTAAAGCCAGATTATATTTGTTTAATTTTACATACGTGTTTGCGAGATTTAAAAATGAGGGCATGACTGGAAACACGTTTATTGAATTCATGTACGCTTTTGTGGCTTCTTCATATTTTCTTAAAGCGAAAAAAATATTTCCCAACAAAAAATAAATTTGCGCTTTAAGCGGAGTTTCGTTTCCCGCGATTTTGCCGAGAACGTTAAGAGCGTTTTTAATGAATGCTGAGTCATTGTTCGCCATGCCCTTTTTGAATAGAGTGGTGGAAAGCCCGAAGTGTGCCTCGTTTTGGGTCTCCGGCTTTACCAAAAGGGACTTAAATGCACTTTCAGCTTCGTCGAAATTCCCGGCATGTAGATTGCTCCAACCTACTTCGAGTTCTTTTCTGGCAAGCATGAAGGGTTCCGTAATTTTTGAAAGAGGCGCTTTCGCTTTTGCGGTTTCCCCTACATTCCTGTAAATCTGGGCGAGGTAGTAATTCACCAGGGAATTTTTTTCGGCGTTTTTAAGAAAATCGTAGGCGTTTTGATACAATTGAAGATTGATTAGAATCTGCGGGTAAATCGTGAACATTTCCTTTATCTTGCCCTGGCTTGCAAGAACGGATGAGATATAATTAGCCGAGTGAAAATCCCCGGAATTGAATTTTCCCAGCAATGATTTTTGGGAAAAATCTTTTTGGAGGGACATTTTTGATTTTCCGATCTGAAGAGAAATGAGCATCTTATCCATTGCCGCTTCCGGGGCCTCAGCGCCTGCGCTCTGGTAGTTAAGTATGACGTTCATTATGAAAGGAACGGAAAAAATCAAGCTCAAAAAGTCTTCTGTCTTTTTTTCTACAAATGTGCCGCTTATAAAAGAAGGGGAGAAATAAAGAGGAAATAATTGTCGGGAGTCTATTTCATAAAAAGGAATGGTATAGACTGGATACTTAAAGTCCGCCTTTATACACGGAGCGAAAGTCGAGCGGGGAAATTGCGTTTTATCAAGAAAATTCAGCAGGTTCTGAATTTCAGTGGTGAAAATGTTAAAATTTAAATTAAATTCCTCCATAACGAAAATGGTATATATTTAGTATGGGAAAAAGCAAGAGAATAAAAGAGATACTGATTGCCACTTTCAATAAAGATAAGGCCGGAGAAATATCCGCGATATTAAAAATGAAGGGTCTGCGTTTCAGATATGTATGGGAGTTTAAAAAAATTTCCCCAACGATTGAGGACGGAGCGACAATAGAGGAAAATGCTGTTAAAAAGGCAAGAGCTGCCATGGCGGCGTCGGGTTTACCCTCTTTGGCCGATGACACGGGACTTGAGGTGGATTTTTTAAGCGGCAAGCCGGGGGTTTTTTCCGCGCGTTTTGCAGGGGAGAAGGCGAGTTACGAAGATAATAACCTGAAACTTCTCGGATTGCTTAAAGATGTGCCGAATGAAAAGAGGAACGCAACATTTAAGTGCGTTATGGCGTTATCTCTGCGTTCAGGCGAGATTAAATTAGCCGTGGGAATGGTCAGGGGCAGGATAGCACATTGCCCGGCGGGGAGCAATGGCTTTGGCTACGACCCCCTTTTTATTCCTTTTGGAATGTCAAAAACCTTTGCTCAGTTAAGCAAAGACGAAAAAAATTCGCTGAGCCATCGTTTCATCGCGCTTAAAAAAATGAGGCGGCATCTTGACGTTTTCGCGAAAGAATGAGAATACCATTTTATTTTTTGTTTGCAATACTTGTCGCATTTGTTTTTCTGCGTTTCGGCGGAGAACACGGGCAAAAAGCAGTGGGAATCAAAGACCAATCCCTCTTTCCCTCTAAAGCTGCCACCAGCAGAGAACGGATAAGGCAATGCCTTAAAAGGTGCGAGAGATACAAGAACTTGATGGAAAAGTTCTTCGAAAACGGTTATTTGCGGGAGAAATTTAATTCTGCCCGGATGAATGAAATCAGGGATTTTGCCTTTGAGTGCCGGGCGGCTTTGCTTGCGGCAAATAATTCGCGGGCCGCAGAGAAGAAAATAGCAATAGATTGCACTTGCCGCCTGGCTCTTGAAGCGGTGAAAGCGAAGTCGGCGCTGAAAAGCGGAGATACCAGGAGAATCAGGGTGCGTTTTGGTTCTCTTGAAAAGGAGATTGAAAAACTCGGTATTTATCTTAAGAACCTGTCGGAATATTAAGTATGACAGGTGAGCAGGTTTCCCTTAAGCCAAATGATAATGGTATAATTGAAATCGCCGATGAAGTTGAAACTTCTGCCAAAATTCATAATAGTGCTTTCCCTTATTTCGCTTATTCCCATGGGTTTGCTTGGGTTTAGGCTTATAAACATGGGACAAATGGGAATAAAAACCTCCACGCTGGAATTGCATTATCATACCGCCCAAAAAATCGCCGAAGATTTTGAAAATTTAATTTCAAACTTTGACAGGGAGGCCGTGTTTATAAGGGAAACAATGTCAAAATTTGACTGGGAGAACAAGCAATTGCTTCTGGCTTCTATGATAGACAGGGATCCTTCTCTGAAGGGTATTTCCATAATTTCAAGGGGCGGTGCTGAAATAATTAAGGCAGTGAGCGGCAAATCACGTAAGAAACTGCTGAATTATTCTAAGAACCCATTTTTTGCAAGGTGTGTCACTGTCTCTTATACACATCTGACGCTGCCGACGAATTAGACGGTGTAGATCTCGGTGGTCGCCGTATCATTAA
>CALEIX010000302.1 GCA_937898825.1 uncultured Elusimicrobia bacterium
CATATAATTCTATAAACGCAATGAACGCTCAACGCTATAAACTCTTCACCCTTCATCCTTTATCCTTCATCCTTTATCCTTCATCCTTTATCCTTCATCCTTTATCCTTTATCCTTTATCCCTTATCCCTTATCCTTTATCCTTTATCCCTTATCCCTTATCCTTTATCCTTTATCCCTTATCCTTTATCCTTTATCCCTTATCCTTTATCCTTTCCATCCGTCCAGCCGCTATTTTTGCAGAGTCCTATCTCCGCCAAACGAACGGCGGACAGACGCAAGGACATTCTTAAATAAACTAATACAACGCCGCAATTCCATCTTGAGTGAAAGAGATTTTTCATGAGTTGTTGGCGGAAATTGCTATTATATTTTTATGAGAAATAAGCGCTCCTTTTCTTTTCTGATATTCAGCCAGGTTATAATGGCGGCGGGATTTGCTCTTTCCCTGCCTTTCATAGCGATATATCTAAATGCCAAAAGAGGAATGCCTATGCCTTTGATTGGTTTGTTTTTTTCGGCTTCCGTTTTTTTTGCCTCTTTTTCTCAGATAATGGGCGGAGAAATTTCAGACAGAATTGGCAGAAAAAAGGTTATGATTTTCGCTTTGGTGGGAAGGGCGGTTTCCGTTTTGTGCATATCGTTTTTGACGTTTGTGGAGGGAAATGTCTATTTCATACTTCTGGCGCATATGGCGGGGGTTTTTTTGGGCGCTTTTTTTGCTCCGGCGGCGGACGCGTGGATAGCTGATTTCACCCCTTCGGCGGAAAGGGTGAAAGCATACGGACTAATGAGGATAGGAATTAATCTCGGTTGGGCCATTGGACCCGCTTTCGGCGGAATGCTGGCGATGAAATCCTATCCGAAAATGTTTTTTATCACTTTTCTGGCGACTGTCCTGTGTTTTCTTGTGATATTGTTTTTTGTGGAAGATTCGGACATCGCTTTAAGAAATACTGAACACATCGCTGTGAAAGATGTGCGGCTCGTGCTCAAAAACCGGAAATTCATCCATTTTTCCATTTATGTTTTTTTTATTGCCATTGTTATGAGTCAGTTGATAATCTCAAATTCACTCTATGCCACCGATTGCCTTGGTTTTACGGAGGCGGATGTCGGAATTTTATTTTCCATTAATGGCGTTATCGTTATTTCTATGCAATATACAGTGGTGAAAATGATGGAGAGATTTCGTTTGAGTTCCGCTCTTGCTCTTGGTTCCGTTTTTTACGGATTGGGATATTTTATATTTGGATATTCAATTTATTTCAAGTTAGCTGTTCTGGCAGTTTCTATTTTCTCGCTTGGGGAAATAATAATCGCCCCGGGAATTCAAACGCTTGCGGCAAATCTTGCTCCGGAAAGGCATAAAGGCAGGTTTTTGGGAGTAATGGGATTGTTCAGGCACACGGGGCATTCAGCCGGCATTCTGATAGGAACGAATGCCATTTATATTTTAAGTCCGCTCTTTCAGGCGGCGCCGTGGTATTTGATTGCTTTTATTTCTTCAATCGCCGCTCTGGGATTTTATCGTCTTGGCACAAAACTTTCTTACACGGAAAACGGCGGCAGAATCAGGGTTTTAACGCCAATAGAAAACATTAAAAAACCGCAAACAGTGTAGGTTTAATGTAATTCGACAATTGGTCGTAAGTTACAGGTCTCAATCTTTTTCTGTGCTTAAACTACTTGTGGGTGTGCGGAAATAAAAAACCCTCCGCCAACGGCGGAGGGTTTTTTGATGAATTGTTTATCAATACATTCCGGGAGTTCCCTGTGGCAATGCGGGCTCTTTATTTTTCTCCGGGATGTCTGCCACAAGCGCTTCCGTTGTTAGCATGGTGCTGGCTATGGAAGCAGCGTTTTCAAGCGCTATTCTTGTAACCTTGGCGGGGTCGATTATTCCCTTTTTCATGACATCAACATATTCATTCGTTTCCGCGTCAAAACCAATGTTGTTGCTTGATGTCCTGATTTTTTCAACCACAATTGAACCGTCCATTCCGGCGTTCTCGGCTATTATTCTTAACGGGGAGAAAACAGCTTTTCTGATTATTTCAATGCCGATTTTTTCGTCCTCGTTCTCAGTTTGAATCTTATCAAGAGCCTTAGCCGCCCATATTAGCGCCACTCCTCCGCCGGGCACAATGCCTTCTTCCACCCCTGCTTTGGTCGCGTTTTTGGCGTCTTCAACCTTGGACTTTTTGGCTTTCATTTCGGTTTCGGTCGCGGCGCCGACTCTAATCACGGCGACTCCGCCGGAAAGTTTTGCGAGCCTTTCCTCTAACTTCTCTTTGTCATAATCCGAAGTTGTTTCTTCAATTTGTTTTCTGATTTGGCTCGTTCTTTTTTTGATTGAGCTCTTATCGCCGGCTCCGTCAACGATGGTGGTATTCTCCTTGTCTATAACTACCCGCTTTGCTTTTCCGAGCTGGTCCATGGTGGTTTTTTCAAGTTTCATACCTCTTTCTTCGCTGATGACCTCTCCGCCGGTCAATGTGGCAATATCCTCAAGCATTTCTTTCCTTCTGTCGCCGAAGCCCGGAGCCTTGACCGCGCAGCCTTTAAGTGTTCCTCTGAGCTTGTTAACCACCAGAGTCGCCAGCGCTTCTCCTTCCACTTCTTCGGCGATTATCAGGAACTGCTTTCCGCTTTGCACAATTTTTTCCAATATCGGCAAAAGGTCGTTCATCGCCGATATTTTTTTGTCCGTAATCAGCAGCAGGCAGTCTTCCAGAACCGCCTCCATTCTTTCGGGGTCAGTTACGAAGTAGGGAGAAAGATACCCTCTATCGAACTGCATTCCTTCCACTACGTCAAGCTCGGTTTCAGCGCTTTTTCCCTCTTCCACGGTGATAACTCCCTCATGCCCGACCTTTTCCATAGCCTGGGCTATCAAATCTCCGATGATTTTATCGTTGGCGGAAATGGTGGCTATTTGGGATTTTTCCTCTTTTGTTTTGACAGGTTTTGCCATTTTCCTTATTTCTTCCACGATGGCAGATACCGCTTTATCTATTCCTCTTTTTATGAAAATGGCATTTGCTCCGGCGATAATGTTTTTCGTTCCTTCCGTGTATATCGCCTGAGTAAGGACAGTGGCTGTGGTGGTTCCGTCACCCGCCACATCGTTCGTTTTTGACGCTGCCTCTCGCACCAACTGCGCCCCCATGTCTTCGTAAGGATCTTCAAGTTCTATTTCTTTCGCTATAGTAACTCCGTCGTCTATTATTGTCGGAGAACCGAATTTCTTGCTCAAAATAACGGTCTTGCCTTTAGGTCCAAGCGTGACATTGACGGCATTTGCGAGTTTGTCGAGACCTTTTTTGAGATTCAGCCTTGCTTCTTCCGAATATGAAATTTGCTTTGCCATATGTTTTCCTCCTTTGACTATCAGTCAGTTATTATTCCTAAAATATCCTCTTCGCGCATAATGAGGTATTCCTCATCGTTGATTTTTATTTCCGTGCCGGAATATTTCCCGTAGAGGATTTTATCGCCGGCTTTGACTTCCATTTTTACGAGTTTTCCGTCGTCTGTGGTTCTGCCTTTGCCGGCGGCGATTATCTCCCCTTCCATCGGTTTTTCC
>CALEIX010000303.1 GCA_937898825.1 uncultured Elusimicrobia bacterium
CAATCGCTTCGTAAGCGATAGGTTGTGGGTTCAACTCCCATTCCCGGCTTAGCGATATTTTCGCTTGCCTGCTTGCCCGGGCCCGAAGCTATGCAAATCCGGTAAGCGGCAGGCAGGCGTTGAACGGCGGGGAGCATTGGGTTTCCAGTGCGGGAAAGGCGAGGGAGAATCTTGCCTTTTAAAGATGGGACCTTTATTTTGCGGTTATGGCCAAGAAAGAATATTCCGAATTTGAAAGTATCCACCAGGCTCCGGGAGTTTCTTTTGCCAGAAAAGCGATATTGATATGGCTCCCCCTTTTATATTTGCTCATAAGCGATTCCTTTTATCTGCGGACCTATGATTCGGCGCAGGTAAAAATAACGCTTCTTCAGATGGGGGGATTATCTCTTTTCGGTCTCTGGCTTTCTCTGCTTGTGTTAGAAGGCAGGAAGGCATTCAGGAAAGACGACTTCATTCTTCTTGCTCCGTTTTTTGCTTATTTCCTTTATATCATAATTTCTTTCCTTCACGTGCCATACAAAGGCCCCAGCACTGACGATTTCGTCAGGTACTTTTTGTACATGAGCGTCGCTTTTATAATTGTAAGAGAGTTTAATCTGAAAACAATAGATAATCTCACCAGGATTTTGGTATTGACTGCAGCCATATCCGTCGGCTATGGCATAATTCAGTTTTTAGACACCAGGTTTTTTCCGCCCAAAGGGGTTGGACCGGGCATAGATCCGTTTATCTGGAGACAGGCTTTTTCCATGAGGGTTTTTTCCACTTATGGAAATCCAAATTTTTTTGGCAATTTTCTTGTTTTAATAATGCCGATTCTGGTGGTTCAGCTTCTCAAAAAAAAATCGCTACATCTTATCCCGCTCATAATCGCTAATTTTATATGTCTGTACGCTACCGAAACCAAAGGGGCGTGGCTGGGTTTTGGAATATCCGCCTTTATTTTTGCGGTTCTTTACGGTTATTTTTTTATCAGGGAAAGGATGAAAATAGGCAAGGCAACTTATATTCTTATCGCTTCAAGTTTTCCCGTTATGGCGTTTATAGCCGTTGGAATCTACGTGTATAAGCGTCCCACGTCGGTAAGTTTTAGGGTGGCGACGTGGCTGTCCACCTGGGAAATAATAGAGACCCATCCTTTTATCGGAAGCGGAGTGGGAGTGTTCAAGGTGCTTTATCCCGCCTATCGCCGGCCCATAATATTTCATATAGAGGGCAAGCATAATACAGAGACTGATCACGCGGAGGATGAGTGGCTGGAACAGTGGATGGACAACGGAGTAATCGGTTTTGGCATTTTTTTATGGATAATATCTTTTGTGACTTTTGTGGCTTTGAGGGCACTGGAGATGCTTACTTCAAATTTAAAAGGAGCCAGGCCACCTCCGGTGGCCTATGACCTGTTAGGATACCTCACTGCCTATCTTGGCATGCTTATTCATAATACGGTGGATGTGAGTCTACGTTTTGTCTCGTCCGGCATTTTTTTGGGGCTTCTTCCGGCAGTCGTAATAAATCTTTCAAGAGGAAACGCCCTGTGGGAACTTCATTATAAAGAGAG
The DNA here is from genome assembly GCA_937898825.1 of uncultured Elusimicrobia bacterium. Lineage (GTDB taxonomy): Bacteria > Elusimicrobiota > Elusimicrobia > Elusimicrobiales > UBA9959 > CALEIX01. The sequence continues at coordinate 1,565 of CALEIX010000303.1, forward strand.
CGAAATCATTCCCTCCGGGAAAATTTCTCCTGAAAAAGGCGAAATTTATAATTGGTTTCTCCGAATTCTCAAAGTTGTCTGCGCTTGCGCCGTCGTCTATTTTGTTTTTGTTTTATTTAGCCAGTTTTCTCAGCTTCAGGGGCCGATGAATCGCGCCAGGCAGGGCGATAGCCTCCAATGGATTATCGCATGGTCGACTATGCTCGCGTGCGGATTAGGCGTTGGATATGCTTTTATTCGCGTTATATTTGAAGGTAAATCTCCGGTTGTTCCGTTGATTCTGGTTCTATTCCTGTTTCCGATTTATTTTTTCTGGGGCTGGTTCAAAGCAGATGTGTATCACAATATGGCCATCTTCTTTTCAAAACAAAACAAATGGGACGATGCCATCACCTATTATGAAAAGGTGCATAAACACAATCCATTTTTTATAATGCCTTATTATTTTATGGGTAACGTTTTTAATGACCGATTTGACATGGAGAAAAAATACAAGCCTCAATGGGGTGATAAAAACGATACTCCGAGGACGGATTATGAAAGAGCAATGGCTAAATATGAAAAAGTGCGCAGCATGGCGCCAAATTATGTACAGATGCATCATCAAGTTGGCGTGCTTTATCTGAAAATGGCGGAGTATTACAATAAGAAAGGTAATGCGAAGAAGAGAGAAGAATTTTTGGATAAGGCTCTTGCAAGGTTCAATCTTTACCATAATCTTGACCCGGTTTTTGAATATAATTATTATCGCAAAGCGCAGATTTATATTTTTAGAAAGCAATATAAAAAGGCAGAAGAGGAGTATATGCATTATATAATGGCGCCTGAGTGCCATCGCCCCGGACATAAGCACGAGAATGCAAGAGTTTATTACAATCTCGGAAATTTGCATTATATAATGGGAAAGTATAAGGATGCGTTGGCGGATTATGAAATTGCATTGAGGTTTGATCCAAATTACAAACCCGCAATTCAAAACAGGCTTGCTCTGAAGAGGAAACTTAAATTGTAAATGCTTTACCTGCTTGAAAAAAACTTTTTCGCGAAAAAAGTTTTTACTTTTCTTTTTATCGCCGAATTTTTTGTCTCTCCCCTTATTTTTTTTACGGATTTAACCCGCAATCCCTATTATTTTCAAATAACTCTGCTCAATATATCCATCTTATCCAGTTTAATCTGCTTTGCGGTTTATTTTTTTCTAAAGGGGAGAATTTTTTTTACGCGAAATATACTTAATCGTCCTCTTGCGATCATGCTTGTCTTCCTTTTATTGACGAGCTTTTATGCTTTTTACAATCATAATGAATTTTTCCGCTCCGCAATTTTAAGTGAGGCATTCAAAAATCATATCTTTCTTATCGTTAATTGTTTGTTAACGTTTTATATATCGCAAAATATTCCTTTTTCAAGAAGAAAAACAAATATTGGCAAATGGGCATACTTTTTGTTCCTTTGGCCACTCTTATGGCTTTTTTATTCTTCGGCCAGGGTCACGGCCGGGCATTCTGTTTTTTCGCATTTTTGGGACCCCTACGGCGCATTTGTTTGGGTTGTTGCTGTCGTATGGCTGCTTAAAATAATGAAGGATTTTTCGCAGGAAGATTTTTTGAATTTAATTTTCGTGGCCGCCACCATTGCTTCCGCTTATGGAGTACTTCAATATTTTAGAGTAGAGCTTATCTGGAGCAAATTGTTGAATCCCTATGGCAACAGATCTGTTTCAACGTTCGGAAATCCTAATTTTATCTCTTCATATCTTGTTATGCTTTTGCCTCTGGTCGCCTGGCAATTGATAAAGTCGTTCAGGCTGATAGAAAGAGTATTTTACGGGTTTATTTTCATAACATTTGAAAGCATGCTTTTAGCCAGTTTGACGCGTTCTTCCTGGTTGGGGTTTGTTGCGGCGATTCTTTTTCTTCTTGCCTTTAAGGAAGTGAGACTCAAGATATCTGCCAACAAAAAGTTTTTGGCCGCCTTTGCTTTTTTTGCCGTCTTCCTTTTAGTGGCCTGGCCCAATGACAGCTTAAAACCTATGAGCAGTGCTATAGTGGAACGAGTGGGTGAGGGGGGACAAAAAGTAACAAGCGTAAAAAAAATAACGTTGAATGTCCGAAAGGAGCATGTTTATCCTTCCTTGCATCAAAGGCTTCTTATCTGGTCCAGCGGTTGGCAGATGGGCCTTGAAAATCCCGTCTGCGGGAAGGGGTGGGGGCTTTTCGAACTTTTTTATCCGTTTTATCAGGGCCCGTTGCTTGAGCGTTTTGCGGGTATAAGAAATTTGCGTACTCACGCCAATAACGCGCATAATGAAATTATTGAGATTTTCTCACAAAGCGGAATTCTGGGATTGGGGCTTTTCATGTGGATATTTGCGGTTCTTTTTTCCGCTTTTTTCAGGTTCAGAAAATATGCCGGGGAATCAGATATGATTATTTTCCCGATGTTTTCGGCGGTTGTTGGAATGTTCGCGGACAATATGCTGAATGTTTCTCTTCATTTCGCGGTTCCTGCCTTTTTGTTCTGGTGGCTTGTCGGTGCGCTCTCTCTCAGATTGTCTTCCCCCGCGGCTTTCGGAGAATTGAAAGAAATGAAAATTGGGAGCAGACCTGCAAAAATCGTTGCTATATTCCTGATTTTGGTTAGTCTTCTTGGAATATACTACTGGCATCTTCAGTTTATGCGGGAGGTTTATTATTTCAAAGGTTTCAAGGCAATGAGGAAATCCAAGTTCGCCGAAGCCAAAACTTATCTTGAAAAGGCGCATGCCTATCATTCCAGAGAAGTGAACGCGAATTATGAGCTTGCCAACGCTTATGTGCGTTTGGAGAATTATCAAAAAGCTGAATGGGCATACAAAGAAGCGCTTAGTTCCAACTGTGGGTATGATGAGATATTTTTCAATCTTTCCATTGTGGAGAAGAAACTTGAGAAATACAAAAAAGCCATAGAGTCTCTGAAAATGTCAATTCTCATAAATCCCATTAATAAGTTGAATTATTCGGCGATAAGCGAGATGTATATGAGAAAGGGAAAGAAATATGCCGGAGAAGCGATAGAAGTTTTGGAGCGCGCAAGGAAGCTGTTTCCGCGGGACATTTCAATTCTAAACGCTTTGGGATATTTTCACAGCACACAAGGGGATTACCAAAAAGCGAGGTACTTCTATGCCCGGGCCGTTCGCATAAATCCCGACGATAATATGATAGCCGCAAATTTAGAACTTTCGCTTAGACAGCTTGGAATTCAAAACGACCAGGACCTTGCGTGGCTCAGAAAGTATCGTCGTATTGCGAAAAAGGTAGAGAAGGGAGAAATTACCATTGGACTCCTGAAAGAATGCCAGGAAATCTTAAAACAAAATTACTCTCTTGCCGTTGTTTATCTGAAATCCAGGATATATTTCCTCCTCAGCGACATTGACTCTGCCGAAAAAGAATTGCGCAAAATTCTCAAAGAAGAGCCTGAAAACGCCAACGCCCTTTATGCTTTGGGAGTAATTCTTGAAAAAAAAGGAGATTGCGCAAATGCCAGGGACAAGTTCAAACGGCTGCTTTCAATTTCGCCGGGAAATCGGAAGGTAAAAAAACATCTTAATAATTTGAACTGTCCTGAGTGCTCTGTCCAATAAATATTTGATAGTTTGGCAGAGTTAATTTTGGAGCGAAACAAGGCGTGAGGAATGAGCATA
>CALEIX010000304.1 GCA_937898825.1 uncultured Elusimicrobia bacterium
TAATTCGTCGGCAGCGTCAGATGTGTATAAGAGACAGAAACTAATCTCTTCTTGTTCCATTTTAACGCGGTGACTTTCAATCAGCTCTTTCTCAAGGTTTTGGTATTTTTCCTCAAGTGCCAATTCTCTCGCTGCCAGATTGTCCTCGTGTTTTCTGAGCAGCAAGTTTACCTCTTCCTCTTTCATCTGGGAAAGTTTTTTTGACTCTTCTATCGCTTGAATTTTTATTCTCCCTATCTCCGCTTCCTTGGCGGCAAGTTCTTCTTTTAATGCTTTAATTTCCTTTTCAAGACGTGCCCGTGCCTCCCTCCAATTGCTTGCTTCCTCGTTTAGAATTTGTTGTCTAAGCTTGGCTTTGAGATCTGCCTCCATCGCCTGTTGACTGCGCCAATTTTCCTCCCAGGTTTTTATTGTTTGCTGCCATTTTTTGAGAGTTTCTTCCTTTTGGTCAAGCTGCCTGGTGAGATGACGCAAACTTTCAGTTTTGTTTTTATTGTCTATCTTTAGTCTTTCCGCCTCAGATTCCAGTTCGGAGATTCTTTCAGTGGTCCATTTCAGGGAAAGTTTTGCCGTTTCAAGATTATTTATGAGCGAAGGATCTAATTGAGGTTTATTTTCCATCTTCCCTCCAGAATTGAAAACGAAAAAAGGAGAAAGTCTTAGTAATCATTCTGTTAAATAACCATAATCTTCTTATGAAAATAATACAACATATTAAAACGAAATATCACAAAAACAAGTTTACATGGATAGTGTTGAGAAAATATTAAATAAATGTAAAAAGCCCCGAAAATTACCTGGATGGCAATACTACCCTTCCGCTTTTCAAGCATGTAGTACAGACATATGCCGTGCGGACTCTCCCGTTCAGAATAAATTTCTTTCTCTGGAGATTAGCTTTAAAGACCCTTTTTGAAGCCTTGTGTGAATGGCTATAAGAATTTCCCGAGTATTTTCCTTTCTGACATATCGCGCACCTGTAAGCCATAATATCCCATTATACAATAAACGCTTAAAAATGTAAAATTAAATTATGAGGACAAAAAATGCGACACTAAATTACAGCACCCGCGGAGCCGGGGATTTTATAGACATAACAGAAGATGTGCGTAACGCTGTGAGTAAATCCGGCATCAGGGAGGGATTTGCTCTTATATTCGCTGTCGGTTCCACTTGCGGGATAACAACATTTGAATATGAGGGTGGTCTTAAAAGCGACATGAGGAATTTTTACGAAAAACTTGTTCCTTCCTCAAGCGGATACGAGCATGACAGGACCTGGGGAGACGCAAATGGATTCAGTCATATAAGGGCATCGCTTTGCGGTCAATCTTTTTCTGTTCCTTTTTCGCGCGGCGAACTTTTTCTTGGCACGTGGCAGCAAATAGTTCTTGCGGAATTTGATATACGAAAAAGGAACAGAAAGGTTGTAGTTTATATTCAGGGGGAATAAAATATTAGTTTGAAAGATGACACAAAAAAGGAGGCAAACATGAAAGAGAAAATGAAAAAAATCGTTCATTGGCTTGGTCATGCGGCGTTCAAATTGGAAAGCGAAAACGGCGTGGTCTTGTATATCGACCCTTATCAGCTGCCCGAAAATCTCCAGAAAGCGGACGCTATTTTAATAACGCATGATCATTTTGATCATCTGTCGCAAGAGGATGTTTCAAAGGTTCAAAAGGAAGACACGGTGATTTTCGGCCCGACTTCCGTTGGTGAAAAGGTTAAACTCAAGTTTCATAAAATGTCGCCTGGGGACCTGGCTGATTTTAGGGAGATAAAAATAGAGGCCGTCCCCTCGTACAACACGAATAAGAATTTCCATCCGAAGGAAAATGAAAATCTGGGATACATCGTAACGATAGACGGACTGAGGATATACCATGCAGGCGACACCGACCATATTCCCGAAATGAAAGATATAAAGGCAGATATAGCTCTTTTACCGGTTGGAGGAACGTATACCATGAACGTCCAGGAGGCTGCTGAGGCTGCCAGGGTGATAAAGCCGGCGATAGCCGTTCCCATGCATTATGGAACCGTGGCGGGAAGCATGAATGACGGATTGACTTTCAGGAAGATTTGTTCTCACTGCGACGTGGAGGTTTTGCCGCTGGAAAAGTGAATCCCATCGGAAACTGAATATATTGACTGCCTCGAGGAGGTGGCAAAGTGAAATCACATACAGCCTATTTGTGGATGAATACTCCGGGGCGTTATGAAATAGTGAATATAACCCCGGAGGTCGAAGGAGAACTTAAAAAAAGTGGCATCAAGGAGGGCCTATGCCTGGTAAACGCCATGCATATTACAGCCAGCGTTTTTATAAATGACAATGAAAGCGGACTTCACAAAGATTTTCTCAAGTGGCTTGAAAATCTCGCGCCTTATTCAAGAAGCGGCTACAATCATAATTTGACAGGTGAAGACAACGGAGATGCGCATCTTAAAAGAACCATCATGGGGAGAGAAATTGTTGTCGCCGTTACTAGAGGCAAATTGGATTTTGGCCCCTGGGAACAAATATTTTACGGCGAGTTTGACGGAAGAAGAAAGAAAAGAGTATTGATAAAAATAATCGGAGAATAAGGTGAAGAGAAGAATATATTACTATGACACCGATTGCGGGGGAGTGGTCTATTACGCCAATTACCTGAAATTCCTTGAAGAAGCCAGAACCAAATATATGGAGGAAAGAGGGCTTTCTCTTAAAGGTTTAATGGACAAAAATATAATGTTCGCTATACGCCGCCAGGAAATAGAATATAAAGCTCCTGCTGTCTACGGAGATATTTTGGAGATAAAAACGCGCGTTTTGGAGGTCACAGGCTTTCGCATAAGATTCGTTTATGAAATCAGAAATCAAAAAAGCACGCTGCTTTCAACGGCTGTCACCGATATGGTTTCGGTAGGAAAAGATTTTAAATTGAAGGAACTTCCCAAAGAAGTGAGAAAATTATTTCTGGACCAACTCGGGTCAGTTAAAAAATCAATTTGATTTAATGATTTCTTTTAATCAGTGATTTGAGATTTGAGGAAAGAAATCTGCTTTCTCACGTCCATTCCGTAGCGAAGAAGATCTTCATACTCGTCTATGAGGCTTTTTTTCATGTTATTGTCGGCGAATATTTTCAGCAAATTTTGCCGCTTCCACCCATGTTTTTCCAATTCCTCTAAAATATTCACTTCCGGTTTTTCAATTTTTTCGCTTATTGAATACAAATATGTCCCTTCGGCAAAGTACTCTTTTCTTGCGTGCTTTTTCCAAAACTCGTCAAATATTTTTCTTTCTTTCTCGTTCCAATAGAAAGTTTTATATGAGGGTTGAAGGCGTATGGCTTCTCTGTAGTTTATCAATATGTGGGTTATTCCTTTTTCTTTAAGTATGGAGTAAAACTCTTTCGCGTTTTCCGATTTTTTCAGGAATTCTATCAACGGCTGAAGATTGCTTTCTGCAGAATAGGTTATATAATCCCTTTTGAGATAATACGATTTATTTTCAGCAGAAAACAAGATCCTTGTTTTTAACGGAAGGTTTTTATTTATCCATAAAAGTACTTTATATGGCGGATTCGGATAAGAGGGATGACTTGTGGAGAGGAATTCGTCCTTCGGGATTTTTTGACCTAAATATGGCTTAAGTTTTATTGTGGCAGATATGTTAAGTAACGAAATTAAATTTGAAAGAACAAAAAAGAGAAAAAATGAAAAGAATAAAATACTCTTTTCACAAATTGTGGTTAAGTTATATCCAAGAGAAACAGCCAAAAGAGCGAATGCCGGCATCATGAATCGGAAAATGGGGGTTCCCATATACCAGGCGATATAATTAAGTATAAATGCTGCTAAAAGAAAAACAATATTTCTTTCAAATTTTTTGACCAACAGTAACAAAGGAAACATAAATAAGAATATAGGACCGATAAAATTCTGTGGTTGACTAGCATTCAGAGTAAGGCTCCAGAAGGAAGAGAGGAAGGCTTTTAGATTGAAATGAAACAAATTCAGTGGCGCATCACTGATAACACCGCTGTGACCAAAATTATACAAATTTTGTCCTCCAAACACCTTCGAAAGAAAGGGACAAAACGGATTTCCAGTGAATAAGTAATTTTTCACCAGCCAGGGCAAGAAAAGAATAAAAACAATAGAAGTGACAATGAACAATCTTTTGATAATATTTCTTTTTTCCTGAAAGATATTAAAAAAAATTACTGCTGCAAGGCCGAAAACGGGGAAAATTGCTGTGTATTTGGAACCCAAAGTGACCCCGAGAAAAACTGCAGTCAGCCATAAATGACTATTTATTTGCTCCTTTCGCCAATTTAGATAAGAGAAAATGGCAAGGGAGAAGAAAAAGCCCAATGCCGCATCATTCCCGCATCTCCAAGAGTTGATGAGAAGTATTGGGGTGGAGTAGTATATTACGGAAGATACGATGGCACTTTTGTGTGAGTAATGCTTTTTCACCGCTGCGTATATGACAAAGGCGGAAATGAGGGTCAGTGAAAAATGAATCAGTTTTGCAAGTGTTTCATTGCTTAATAGGAGCGAAAGCAGATAGATCATGTTTACATTCATCGGAAAATTGGAATGCATTAAAAATGGCATGGGCGAAATTTTATGTTTGAGGATATAGAAATTGGGAACCGATAACTGGTATACGAGTGCGTCATAAAAAGTCTCGGGTGTGAAAGCCATGATAAAGTTTAGAATAATGAAAAAACAAAGCATGAATAGGGCGATTTTCCACCGGAGTTTCAGAGAGGAAAAATTAATTTCTTTTCGTATGTTTGGCGGTTTAAATTTCCACAAAGCAATGAAACTTATGACGGCAAATACTATTTTGAAGTAGAAAGAGTATAAAAATCCGAGGCTTCCAAGAACAAAGACAAAATAAATCAAAAAAGATAATCCCAATGCCAGGGAAAAAAGCATATTTTCTAAGCCGTCTTTTTTTAACCTGGCAAGGTTGAGGAATTTTTCCCCTAATCTGAATGAAACAAGTAAGATAGCGCATAACCAAATAATTTGTAAAAAACTGCTTGCGAAAATTTCAAGGAATCTGGTCAAAGCCAGGAAAAAAGGCATATTAGCAAAACGCAGAGATAGGGGGTAGTTATGATAGTAATTTTGTGCGAAAATGAGAAACCAAATTGTCGAGAGAAAAACCATTCCCCATACTGGAATCCTGAATTGCTTTAGCCCTTTCTCTTTTATTGAATTCTGTTCTTTTTCCGCTGCTCTTTTCTTTCTTTTTCCCATAAATTAGTATTATATAAATTAATCCGAAGTTGTGCCGTAGAAAGTAAATTGGGAAATCTATTTGTCCATTCAGTGAACCCGACTTCAATGTTTAAGAAATTTTAAATACAGAAGCAAGATAGTTGTCAAGCAGATTTTTCGGGGAGTTTTAAATTTGCGGAAGCTCGCATTGTAATAAATCAGGTGTACCACGATAAAATAAAAATCAAAATGGACTAGTATCAAGCAAATCTGGAATTAACATGGTTTTGCTCAAATGGATTTCAAACTTAATGAAGCTTTGTATCAGGAAAAATGAACTAATACGTTTAGGAGCAAGCAGGAATTGTTCGATATGATATAATTGTCCTATGAAACTGTCGTTGGTGTTTCAGGCATATACCAGGGAATATGGTGCCTATGAAAAAGTCGCTAAGTCCATTCTTCCCCTTCCACCTTTGAATTTATGCCTTGTAGCTTCTTTGGCCGAAAAAGAAGGAGTGCGGGTTCAAATAATAGACGCTGAAATAGAAAATTTGACTACAGATGATGTAATAGGTCGCTTAAAGAGTTTTGCTCCAGACGTTGTTGGCTTTACTGCCACTACTCCCTTTTTTCCTTCAGTTTCAAAATTAGCTAAAACCGTGAAGGAAACTTTAAGTATTCCGATAATGGTAGGAGGACCGCATATTTCGATTTTTAGAGAAAAAGCATTTTATGATTGGTTCGATTATCTTTTTATCGGAGAGTCTGATTTAATTATCGGCGAGTTTATAAAACAGTTCAAGAATAATCCTGAAGAAATCGCAATAAAAGGCGTTGTGTCTCGGAAAAAAAACAGGGAAATTTATTATTCGGGACTCCCTCCCGTTCCGAGCAATCTTGATAAGGTCCCTTATCCGGCGAGGCATTATCTTAAAAACGACTTGTATTTGTTCAGAACAAGGAACGGCGCCAGGAAATGCACAATGATTCAGATGACAAGAGGATGCCCGTTTGAATGCGCTTATTGCGCGACTAATCTTTTGACGAAAAATGTCAGGAGACGAAGCATTGCCAATGTCATTAAAGAAATAGAATATGTTGTGCGTGATTTAGGTGTTGAGCATATATATTTTAGCGACGATAATTTAACACTAAGCAAGGAATATATGATGGAACTATGCGGGGAAATTGAAAAAAGAAATCTGAAATTTACTTTTGAGGGGCATACGCGAGCGGATTTATGGGATGAAGAAATGGCTAAAAAAATGCGTGATTGCGGTTTGGTGAGAATTTCTTTTGGTTTGGAAACCGCGGTTCCGCGGATGCGGAAAATAATTAAAAAAAACGTGCCTCTGGAAAGTTACACCTTAGCCAACAGAATAAATAATAAGCTGGGCATAGAAACTATGAATAGTGTCATGCTGGGGCTTCCGGGAGAAACCAGGGAAACTATAAAAGAAACTGTTGATTATCTTTGCAAAACCAGGGATATTCAAAATATAACTTATGGTATAACGGTTCCTTATCCCGGAACGGAGATTTATAAATGGGCAGAAAAGGGTATGTACGGATTAAAGCTCTTATCCAGGGATTTTTCGAAATTTCACAGGTATGGTTATTCCGTTATGGAAGTGAACGGAATCGGTCCTGAGGAAATGATTAAACTTCAGGAAGAAGGATTGGTGAGAATTTATTCCTGTTGGTGGAGATGGCTGCCAATGTTAAAATTGCATGGCTTCAAAGCGTTACTCCCCCCATATTTCTTGTCGTAGAGAAAAGAATTAAGAGTTTTTTTTCCTCTATCCGGTCTTTATTCGTAAGATGAATTTTTAGAGCTTGAGGTTGACTTTTTTCTTTTTATTCGATGACTGATTTGCTGCCATCCGGCGACACTCCACATGATTATAAAAGGCTCGATAGGCGTTCTCATGCGAGCGTACCCCAGGCTTATAAAAGAGGCGATTCCGCCGATATAAAGAATGGTAGCCAATATAAACCAGTCGGATATCTGAGTGCTTCGTGGATTTGCAATTTTTTTCATAACATTTAGAAAGAATCCAAGTAAAACAAGCCACCATATAGGGTAAAAGTTTAGTAAAAATTTTAGGATAACTTGTGAAGATACCTTCCTTTGCTTAAGTTGTTGCAATACCGATATATAAAATGCGTCAGATGGAAGAAACAGAAATACAAGTACCGAGGCATTACTCAAATAAAAGCAGGCGGTTTCCCGCATTCCCCTTAAGATATACCTATGTGGGTTAGTTATTATTGCCTCTTTCGCTATATCAAGGAGAAATTTATTTATCTCCGGTAGGGAATACCTTTTTTTCAGTTCCTTTACCACAGCGTGAACGACAGAGCTCCGCTTGCTTGTTTTTGTTTTTAGTTTCTCCTTATAAATTTTTTTTATTTCCTTGTGGAGTGGGGAAGAATAATTCCAGAAATCTTCTGTAATTCCGCCTAATTCCACACCCAAAGCGGGCGCAAGTCCGAAATAATGCTGCCTTTTATAGTTTGTGATGCTCCACGCTGACCATACGAGAAATGTTGGCAGGAGAAGAAAGCTTGTTTTTTTAATTATGGAGAAAGTTTTTTCCGTCCTTTTGGCGAGAAAAATAATTAAGAAAATAGCGACCAAATAGGGGTATAATTTTAAGATCGGTTTGGTAATAAAGCCTATTGAAAGGAAAAGACCGCAAGACATAAGAAAATTATTATTCGGTTCGCGTAGATACTTCAAAAAGAAGTAGATTGAGACGCCAAGAAAAAATGCCAACGGAAAATCAGCCAGAATTGAATGTTCATATCTTATTAGTTGCATGTCCAGAAGGAAGAAGAGCAGAATAATATTTTTTGTTCTGTGGCGGGGCACGATAAGAGTAATAAGCAATATAAGCAACAAGCCCAATAAATGTTGTGCGATGACAACCGCCGTATCGCTTTTGTGTATTGAATATATTAAATACAAAAACAGTGGGTAGCCGGGGGTTCTGAAATTTCTTCCTTCTGCCAGGTCCCCCGTCTCCAGAAGAGAGATAGCGTGGGATTTATATGAAACGGTGTCTGGTTCGATAATGGGTGGCAGGATTACGCACAATACCACCCTTTCAAGAATCAAGAGGAAAAAAAGCAGGAAAAAGATTTTTTTACTGTTTGGCATTTTTTAATGGAATTGCCGGATTTCCGACTACAGTCCTCCCTGGTGACACATTTCTTAAAACGTTTGAACCAGCTCCGATAATGGAAAAATCCCCTACTCTTATATCGGGGATTATGGAAGCGCTTGTGTAGATATAGGCACATTTTCCGATTTTGACTCTTCCGGCCAGTATTACCCCGGGGGCGAGATTCGCGCATTCTCCGATTTCACAATCATGGTCGATGTTTACGAAACTGTGAATAAATGTCCCTCTTTTTATCAGAGCGTTTGGCCCGATGTAAACGAAAGGGTTTATCACACAGGCATCTTCCAATTTTGCTGAAGAGGATATGACTGTTTGAGGATGAATTAGGGGCGGGAAGCAAAAATCTTTGCGCAAGTATTCAAGGATTCTTGCTTTTTCCGCATTTGCGGAGATAGCCGTAAAAACTATTTTAATGTTTTTTTTTCTCAGAAATTTACGAATGTTTTTTACCGGTGAAATTCGGGAGACGGGTATTCCATGCACTTCCTTTGGACCTTTTCCGAGCGGATCAATCAGAAATATGCGGCACTTGATTTGCAGTGCAGATAAAGTGTCTAATATGTATCTTGATTGTGCGCCGCAACCTATAATGGCTATTGTTTTTCTTCCTTTCCTGCGTAAGACATTCATATCGAAACTTTAAATCTTTCCGCCCAGGCGGAAAAAACGAGAAGATTCCATATTTTGAAGGTATTATTTTCTTTGCCATTCATATGATTTTGCATAAGCAATTTTACAAAATTATAGTCGAAAATCCTTAGATTTTTTATTTGCTCTTCCGATAGGTACTTGCTTGTCAGCGGCTTTAGCTCTTTTTTCAACCAGTCTCCCAAGGGAACGTGAGTGCCTCGTTTTTGAATTGAGAGGGTTTCTTTCGGCAGGCGGTTCCGAAGGAATTCTTTCATTATGGATTTTAACCTGTATCCTTTGAACTGATATCTTGACGGCAGGGTTATTGCTTTTTCTACCATGCGATGATCAAGGTACGGCACCCTGAGTTCCACGCTGTTGGCCATGGACATTCCGTCCACCCAGGAGAGAAGCGGCACAAGCCATGCGTAAAAATCCGATATCTGGATTTTTCGCCATCTTGAAGCGTTGCAATATTCAGTGTAAATTTTCTTATACAGGTTATGTTCTTCTGAGAGATATCTCCAAAAGTCTTTTTTAAAAAGGTGTTGTTGTTCCTTTGCAGGAAAAATGGTTCTCCAATGAGCATGCGCCTCCATCATATCATTACCGGCGTACTCTACAAACTTTTTAATCATATAGTCCAGAGAAACCCTTCCAGAAAATGATGGAAGCACGTTGGCTCCTTTTCGGAGGACTTGTTTTAGAAATTCTGGAATAATGTTCCAATAGCAAAAAATTTTGTCCGCTCTGTAGGTTGGATATCCCCAGAAAAGTTCATCTCCTCCGCTACCATTCAATGTTACTTTATAACCGTTATCGTGGATTAGTTTAGTGCAGTAGTAATAGATTATCTGAGCGGTGTTTCCCTGAAGGGAATCGGCATGATAAACTATTTCAGGAAAATCTCGCAGCACCATACCAGAGGTTATCAGTTCCGTATGCCATTGCATGTCAAATTTTTGAGCCAATTTTCCGGCGTCTTTTGACTCGTCGAAGAAACGATTTTCAAGGCCGATTGAAAACGCTTTCATTGGGAACTTTAAATCACTGTGCAGAATGTAAGCTAATGTGGCCGAATCAATTCCAGAAGAAAGCATGATGGATATTCCTACATCGGAAACCAGTTGTTTTCTTACCGAATCACGCAAAAGAGAATATATTTCCTCCGCAATTTCCCGTTTGTTTAAGTTTGTTTTTCTCTCCTGGTAAGGAATTCTCCAGTATTGTCGCAAGATGAATTCCCCTGAGAATCTTACTTTAATGAAATGACCGGGGGGAAGAGAAAAAATCTTTTCAATGGGAGATTTGCCTTCTGAAACATAGCTATAGCTCAAGAAGTCAGATAAAGCGCTGAGGTTAATTTTTCTCGGCACTTCTGGATGTGTCAACAACGCCTTTACTTCAGAAGCGAAAAGAAGGTGCGTTTTACTTTTATAGTAAAATAATGGTTTAACGCCAAGCCGATCCCTTGCCAGGAAAAGTTCTTTTTTTCTCAAGTCATATATCGCGAAACCAAAAATACCGTTAAGTTTTACAAGACAATCCTCTCCCCATTCTTCATAGGCGGCGAGCACCGTTTCAGTATCAGTATTAGTTGAAAAAAGGTATCCCCGTTTATTGAGCTCTTTTCTTATCTCTTGATAATTATAGACTTCTCCGTTGTAAACAATGACCAAATTTCCTTTATCGCGGAAAATAGGCTGGGATCCCCTTTCCAAGTCTATAATGGAAAGTCTTCTCATGGCGCATCCATAATTTTCTCTGACAAAGCAGCCTTCCTCATCGGGTCCCCGGTGATACATGAATGAATTCATTTTTTTAAGGATTTCTTTGTTTACAGGTTTTGAGTTGAAATTCAAAATACCAACTATGCCGCACATTTTTTCCCCGGAGAATAGAGTTCTTAGAAAGTATCCCTGGACGCGATGAGTTTTGCCACGCGCCGTATTTGTTCGGAAATCAAGCCTAAAATCATAAGAAGAACCACAAGAAGCCAAAGCATGATTGTAACAGGACCGAATCCGAAGCGCAAAATATCCCGTATGGTAAAGATAACGGCCAGAAAAGAAATAAATGCAGAGAGTGGAAGAAGTATTTTTAATGGATTGAAATACACAATTGTCATTAAGGTAGTGACCAGGTAAAGGGCAGTGTCTTTGAAAATATTGAAAGAGCTTCGTCCTATCCTTTTATAATAATCCACGTATATAAAACTAACCTGATGCCCTTCGCTCATAAAAGCCAGAGTCATTGTGCTCATGATTGAATGCCCCGCCGGATAGAGATAGGCATATTTCAAAGCGATATTTTTCTTGTATGCACGAAGACCGGAATTTAAGTCAGGAATTTTTTGATTTACAAGTATCTCCGCTATTTTCTTAATGAACCACTTCATAAAAATCCGCAGGACATAATATTTTTTAGCCGATTCATTTTTTCTCGCTCCTATTACCATGTCGAATTTTTCCATACCCTTTAACATTTCACCTATTGACTCAACGGGATAAGTGCCGTCGGCATCCGTTTGAAGGATAATGTCGCCTCGGGCGTGTTTCATTCCTTCAAGTCTTGCTGCCCCGCCGCCCTTGTTTATAGGGAAACGAATAATTTTTACTGGAAGGTCTTTGATTTCTTCCATGCTTCCGTCTGTGGAGCAATCGTCTACCATTATTATTTCATAATTGTACGGTAAGGTGTCCATTTTTTCCACGATGTCGGTGACGCATTTTCTGACGGCGGCGCGCTCGTTAAACACTGGTATTACCACACTTACGTCTATTTTATCTGGGTTATCTTGCCTCATAAAAAAAACTCTTTAATTTAGAAATGACATAATCAATCTCATCCCCCGTCATTTCAGGATATATAGGGAGTGATATCAGATGCTTTATAACCTCCTCGGCGACAGGGGAAAATGTTTTATCATCTTCGGGAAGAATTTCAAGGCGGTTCAAGGTATAAGGATAATGAATCTTGGCATCAATGCCGGCAGACAGAAGTTCCTTTTTTAACTCATTTCGGTGGCTTGTTTTTAAAACAAACTTGTGCCAATTATGGGTGCTTCCCGGCATTCTTTTGGGTAATGAAAGATTTTTTCCCTCAAATTCCTTTA
>CALEIX010000305.1 GCA_937898825.1 uncultured Elusimicrobia bacterium
GGGAAGAGGCTCTGACAAGATTTTCGGAAAATGCTATTTCCCAGAACGTCCTGAAGTCCTTTACCGAGGTTTCCGTGCGCTTCATAGACAGGGGCAGAGTTGTCAAAACCTCCGTAAATCCTTCGAGGGATATCCGAAAACAGGTGCACAAAGCGCTCACCTTGCTGAGTCTTCAAAAGAAAGGCTCGCATATACCTCCATTAATAAAAGGAGACTATAAATTTCAGCGGACCAGCCGCTTTTTCCCTTCCACCGCCAGCCTTTCTCCAGAATTCAGGGCACTGGAAATACGAAAAGCTGCGAAAAAATGTGCCGAAAGAAAACAAACCTGTTGCGGTATTTTTGCCAGTGGCTGGAGGAGTCTTACTGTCGCCAATAATGTGGGAATAAGAAAAAATTACAGGGAATCTTTCGCTTCGTTCGAAATCACGGTAACAGACGGTAAAGGATTCGGCTGGGCGCAGAAAACGTCCAGAAACGCGAAGGATATAGATTACGAGAATGCGTTTGAAACAGCATCCTTAAAAGCGAAAATGGCAAGAAATCCAAAAGAAATAGGACCGGGGAAATATACCGTCGTTTTAGAACCAGCCGCCGCGGCGGATATTCTGAGCTTTATAATCTATTACGGATTTGGTTCAAGAAATTTTGCCGAGGGAAGAAGCTTTGTTTCGGGAAAGCTCGGGAAAAAGATTTTCGCCCGCAACATTTCCATTTACGACGACGCCCATGCAGGTCCGTCAACCGGAATGCCCTTTGACTACGAGGGAGCACAGAGAAAGAGGTTGAAACTTATTGAAAACGGTTTTGTCCGGGAAGTGCCTATGGACAGAAAAACAGCCCCCAAAACTGGCATGAAAAGCACCGGACATTCCCTGCCCCAGCCCCACGCAGCCGGAGCCGTTTGCGCGAACGCGACGCTTGCCCCGGGAAACTCTTCCCTCGCGGAAATAATAAAAAACACTGAAAAGGGGATTTATGTGACGCAATTCCACTACACCAACCTTTTAAGACAAATTCCGCCCGAAATAACGGGTATGACCAGAAACGGAACATATATGATTGAAAACGGGAAAATAAAGTATGCCGTAAAAAACATGCGCTTTACGGAAAATATTTTAAATGTCTTCAATAACGTGGATTTAATAGGAAATTCTCTCGAAACTTTTTTCGAGCATGGCTTTCTTTTGAGCGCGCCGGCCCTGAGAATAAGGAACTTCAATTTTTCGTCAGCAACCAAATTTTAGTGCTCTGTCAAATAAATAGTTAATGGTTTGGAAAGCCAGATTTGAGGCAAGTTCAAGGCTCGGGTGAGCGCGCATACCCAAAGGGTCTGTAAGCGAAGAGCAACGAAGAAATTGACCAAATATGGCTTTCCCTATAAGGGCAGGTTACTTTTGGGCTACAACTTCGTTGTTCGTCATTCACATATCACAAAAGATATGCTTATTCCTCACGCCTTGTTTCGCTCCAAAATTAACTCTGCCAAACTATCAAATATTTATTGGACAGAGCACATTTAGGAGGAGAGATGTTTGATTTAGCGGAAAGATCCGTTGAAATAGCGAATAAATACCGCGTCGATTTTGGAGATATCCGCATAATAGAAAAAACGGTTCAGGGTTTAAGCGTCAAGAACGGGGAAATAGAAAATTTTCTAAACGAGGAAACCTTTGGCTTTGGCGTCAGAATATTGTTTAATGGAGCCTGGGGATTCGCTTCAAGCAACATAATTTCAAAAAAAGAGATTGAAAAAATCACCCTCCTTGCAATAAATATAGCGAAAGCAAGCTCTCTTGTCATGGGCAGAAAAGTAAGGATTGCCAGGGAACCAGTTCATAAAGACATATGGCAAACGCCTCTCATGATAGACCCGTTTTCGGTATCCGAGCAGGACAAATTCGATTTACTGTTTAAAACCGATTCACTGCTCAGAAAAAACAAAAAAATAAAATCTGCGGTCTCCTCCATGCGTTTTATAAAAAGACATCAATGGCATATGACAAGCGAAGGCGCCGCTATAGAACAGCTGCTTGTTTCAAGCGGCGCTTTTTTAAGCGCGACCAGCGTTTGCGGCGGAGACGTTCAGGTAAGAACGTATCCCGCCATGCACGGAGGGAAAACCTCTTCGGCAGGATACGAAGTGATAAATTCCCTGGATCTTGCCGAAAACGCCGAAAGGGTGCGGGAAGAGGCACTTGCTTTGTTAAAGGCTCCCCAATGTCCGCAGGGGGAAATGGATCTGATTATAGGAGGGGAACAGCTCGCCCTTCAGATACACGAATCCGTTGGTCACGCCACGGAACTTGACCGGGTGCTGGGTTATGAGGAAGGCTATGCCGGCTCAAGCTTCGCCACCACCGAAAAATTGCGAAAATTTAAATACGCCTCTTCGCTGGTAAATCTTGTGGCAGATGCTACTCTTGGTGGGGGGCTTGCCACCGCCGGCTACGACGACGACGGAGTAAAAGCCCAAAGATGGCATATAGTAAAAGACGGGATCTTGAGCGGATATATGACCAGCAGAGAGTTTTCGGCGCAAATCGGGGAGAGAAGAAGCAAAGGATCCTGCAGAGCCGATGGCTATGAAAACATACCTATCGTCAGGATATGCAATTTGAGTCTTATGCCCGGGAAGCATGAATACGATGAGATGATAAGCGAAGTTAAAAACGGAATAATAATGGAAAACAACAGGTCCTGGAGCATAGACCAGAAAAGGTTAAATTTCCAGTTCGGTTGTGAAATAGGCTGGCTGATTAAAAACGGGAAAGTGCGGTTAATGGTCAAAAATCCGACATACCAGGGAATAACTCCCGCGTTCTGGAATTCCTGCGACGGAATATGCAATGAAAAATACTGGCAACTATGGGGGGTGACAAATTGCGGCAAAGGGCAGCCGCCCCAAACTGCTATGATGAGCCACGCAAACAGCCCGGCGAGATTCAGAAAAGTGAAAATAGGAATCAAATCCTGAAAAACCCCTTGACAAGTCAACAATACCTGCTATAATATAGCGCGCCTCTTAAACCGCAAAATTGTTCTTCATAGGAAAAAGAGGGGCGACATAGGACCAAAGTCCTATTGACTATTGGGTCCTATGCCTCAGGCGTTTTTTGTTCTTTGCTGCAATAATAGAGATGAGGATATTATGAAACAACATCTTGTCAAAATATTCCTTATATTACTGGCGGCTTCCCTGAATGTGTGGACGCAGGATATTTCCTTTGACGATTTGTATAATGGATATATTCCCTCAAAAGCAGCGGTGGGCGCGGCCCCTGCCATTTCCTCCGCGGCTCCTGCCCCCACCCCCGCGGCAGCCGCAGCGGCAACACCGGCCAAAGGACCTTACAACTGGCTGATAATGGTTTTCATAAACGGCAGAAACAATCTCTGGCTTCAGGGAGTCAACGATGTGAACGAGATGGAAAAAATAGGCTCCACAGACAAGGTGGCGGTGGTTGTGGAATTGGGAGTTTTACAGGACAGAAAAACCTCCTCGAGAATGTTTATTAAAAAGGACAATAATAACCCGGACTTTTTTCAGGATAGGGCCGGCGGGATTCATTACATGGACGGCACAAACATCAAGACGGCCAGAGTGAAAGACGTTTTCGCCACGCTAAAATCCCCCTCTGTATCAATCAAAAATTCCGATATGGGCAGCTGGAAACATGCGGTAAGTTTTGCGCGATGGGCAATAAGAAAATATCCCGCTCAAAAATATGCCCTTATTCTCTGGAATCACGGCAGTGGTCGAATTGATATAGGAGGAGCAGACAATACGGGAGCTGAACTCGGCATAGCCTATGATGACCTGACAGGCAATTTCATCAGAAACAGCCAGATAGCCCGGATGCTGGACGAAATATCCAAAATCGCGGGCAAAAAACTGGATGTTTACGCTTCGGATGCCTGCCTGATGCAGATGCTCAGCGTAATTTACGAAATAAAAGACCATGCCGGGATAATTGTTCAGTCGGAAGAGATTGTGCCCGGCGCCGGCTTTCCCTACGACAGCATACTAAAAGACTTGACCTCAAATCCCAACTCGCAAGCGGTTCAACTCGCACGGATAATAACGAAAAATTTCGACCGGTACTATGAAGTGCACAATAGAAAGCACGGAACAACAATTTCAGCGGTAAATCCGGGCGCGCTCGGGAAACTAATCCAAAAACTAAACGCCTGGATTTCCATAGCCGTGAAATCTGACAGAAAAAAGATACTTTCGGCAATAAAAGAAACCCTTTCCTTTGAACATGGATACACCGGAAACGACACCACCATGCACGCGCGTTCAAAGGACCTGTATGATTTTATAGACAGGGTAAATAAAAAAATAGATAAAAAGTCTCCTCTTTTCTCCGCCGGAGAGGAACTGAAGAAAAGCATCGAAAAAGCAGCTTTTTACAATGAGACCGCCGGACCTGTCGCTGCTTATGCCAGGGCGAAGGGGATAGCGGTTTATTTCCCCAAGCTGATTTACGATTCGAGTTACGACGAGATGCTTTCCTCCCGGGATAGTTTGTGGGACGACTTTATCAAATGGATTCTGGATGAGAGTTATCAGGTGCGGCAATGAAACCAAAGGAAATTAAAAGACTGATTGCTTTTGCGACCGTTTTCGCAACGGCATGCACCCCTTTATTTTCCGCCCTGACGCCGGAGGAAAGTAAAAAACTTTCAAATTACATAAAAGAAATAAGCACCGCAAATCCAAAAGCCGCAAAGGATTTCCTGGGCGAGGGGCTATTTCTGGAAAAGCTCAAACTGGAAAAACCCCTTCTTGCTCCCGCCCTGATAAGCAAGGCAGAGGCCATAAAAGACCTCGAGGCTCTGCTTGACAAAAGATGGCTTAAGAAGCAGGAAATGCAACTGAGCAAAGCCCTTGAAATAAGAATTGACAATGATAAACCTTTAGTTTCCGTGGGCATAGGCCCGGAGCCGGAAAAACTTCTTTTGTGGATAGAAAGATTCAAAAAAACCAAATATACAAAATTTAAAAAAGGACTTATCGCACAAGCTATCAGGAAATATGAAAGTGTTTTCGGCACGACAACCGTTAAGGGCAAACCTCAATGGGTGAAAATGACAATCAGGGAACGGAATGTGTATTTAGCCGAGAAAGCCCACAGGTTGCTTGAGATGTTGATAAACCGCTCTAATAATACAAGCCCGGCTTTCCAAAATAAACTTAAGAACGTTGAACTTCTGAAATATCTCAGCCCCGTTGACCGGGCAAGATTTCAAAGGTACATAAAACAGCTTCAAACCAGCGAAATAGCAAAATCAAAATTAAAAGCGGCGCAGCTTGCCCGGCTGAGCAACCTTCCTATAGAGCAGCAGATTTACACCCTGGGTCAGTTGTTTGACAACAGCAAAGTCAGCGGTGTGCCGCCTGAGATGGAAAAGCAGATAGACGCCCTGCGCCGCTCTACGCCCAAAGAGAACCTGACCTACCAGCAAAGACAACTGCTTGCTCAGATGCTCAGGACTTCCCTTATTAATGAGGTGTCCCAAACCGCGGTGGGAAACCGAATAGCGAAATTTTACGGGAGGCATCCTTTGAAAATAGATGTTAAAAGCTGCCAGAACTGCTATGCGAAATTTGAGCCCTCCTGCGGAAAAATAGTGCTTGACGTCGACCTGATTCAGCAGTATCTAAGGGTGAAGGATATGTCGGCGTCCGACCTGCTTAAAAGCAAGAAGGAACTCGCAAACCTTACAAAATTCCTCTCTCCAATGTTCGCCCATGAGGCCACTCACCAGATGCAGCACGCCTGGTCGGATTCCATGAATATCTACAAGCCCTACTCCCAGGAAGACGAGATAGAGGCAAATTCGGCGGAGGCGGTTTTTACTCTGGAAAAAATGAAAAAAGACGCTGCGTTTAAGAAACTCATGCGGGAAATGAAGGGCTATATGCCGTACGCGGATAAAAGGCTCAAGATAGCGGAAAGATTCAAGAAAAATCCGGAAAAATTCTCAGAATACGTAAGGCAGGTATACTACTACGGTCTGCCTTCGTTTGCCCAGGTAAAAAGCGAGGTTTTGAGCGCAGTGGGAAGCGAACTTGAAAGAAGAAAATCACTAAACGAATCTGAGAAAAAGCAAATAGAAGATGAGGGCTGCGGCCTGCCAAAAGTCATGAAGATGACCGCGCAGGAAATTATTCAAAACGCGCCGGAAATAAAGACGGTGGCTCTTAGAAAAATTCAGCACGACCTTCTGAACGACGCTGCATACTCCACACATTACGAGCAGGCACAGGAGTGGACGGAAATGGTTTTTTCCATGATAGGATCTGGCGGCAAAACGAAAAAAAAGTCTTCCTTAGCGTCCACCGTCCCGGCCCCAAAATGAGGCTGCTATGATAAAAGCGTTTGTGCCAATTATACTTTTCTCTCTGTGCTCCCCCGCCGCGGCGGCAACGAAAAACGTTAAGCGCGCTAAAATGCAG
>CALEIX010000306.1 GCA_937898825.1 uncultured Elusimicrobia bacterium
TATTTCGGCTGTTTTGATATCGCTGCTTCCGGCTTCGAAGACGGCAATGATAAAAAAATTCGCTTTCGCCGCCTCCGCTGCCACATTCCTGCTTTCTCTTGTGATGTACTTCGGTTTCAAGGCGGATACCTCCTGCATGCAGTTCGCCGAAAGAATGCCGTGGATAAAAGCGCCGGGAATTTCGTATTTTGTCGGCATAGACGGAATAAGCCTTCTGATGATACTCCTTACCACCTTTATTTTTCCCGTTGCCGTTCTCTCCTCCTTTGACTATATCAAAAAAAGCCCGAAAATTTATTATTCCATGCTTCTGTTTCTGGAAACGTCCGTCATAGGCGTTTTTGCTTCCCTTGACGTGTTTCTTTTCTATCTTTTTTGGGAAGCGATGCTGATTCCAATGTATTTCCTGATAGGCATATGGGGCGGGGAAAGGCGAATTTACGCGGCAATAAAATTTTTCATATACACCATGGCAGCAAGCCTTCTGATGCTTGTGGCAATACTTGTGATTTACTTTTCGCACAAGGCGCAATTCGGTTTTTACTCATTCAACCTGCTGGACCTTTATAAGGTTTCCTTCCTTCCAAAAACGGCTTTCTTTTTATTCATCGCTTTTGCTCTCGCCTTCGCGGTCAAAATTCCGCTCTTTCCCTTGCATACATGGCTACCGGACGCTCATGTGGAGGCGCCGGCGGCTGCAAGCGTAATACTCGCCGGGGTTTTGCTGAAAATGGGCGTTTACGGCTTTGTGCGTTTCCTTGTTCCGCTGTTTCCTTCCGTTTCAGTCAACTACGCCTATCTCATAGCTGTTGTCGCCGTAATCGGCATAATCTACGGCTCGCTCGTGGCCTGGAGCAGGAACGACATCAAACAAATGGTGGCATATTCCTCGGTGGCTCATATGGGCACCATTATGCTGGGACTCATGGCATTCAACAAGGCAGCCGTTTCAGGAGCATTCATTCAAATGGTCAATCACGGACTAAGCACAGGAGCATTGTTTCTGCTTGTGGGAATCCTTTATGAAAGGAGGCACAGCCGCCTTAGCGCGGATTACGGCGGCATAGCGAAATCTGTTCCCCAAATAGCGGCCGTTTTTATGATAATAATGCTTTCTTCCATAGGACTGCCCGGACTCAACGGTTTTGTCGGGGAATTTCTAATCTTGTTCGGATCTTTTTCCGCCTATCCGATTCTGGCGGCGTTAGGCGTGGTGGGCATAATACTTTCCGCTATTTACATGCTTTCCATGTATCAGAAAGTATTCTTTGGAAAATTGGAAAACGAAAAAAACAAAAAAATGAAAGATTTGAAAGTACGCGAGTGGATTTATTTGGTTCCCATCATTCTGTTGATAGTCTGGATAGGAGTCTATCCCAACGCGCTTTTGAAAAAAATGGACGCGTCAGTGTCAAGCTTTATTGACAGCGCGGTGAATAAAAACTCCGCCTGCGTGGTTATTTATCAAGGGAGGAGGGAATGAAAGCTCTCGCCATTCCTCTTCTGATTTTCGTCTCTGCATCCCTGGAAATCTTCATTCCTCTTTTTTCAAAAAGGAAAATCAGGAGCGGTGCTTGCGCCCTCGTCGGACTTTTAGCCGCCGTATTTCTTCTGTTTTTCGCGAATCAGAAAATCCCGGAAAGTTTTTTCATGAACGCTTTCCTCTTTTCTCCTTTCTCCGTAACCGCGTGGTTTCTTATCCTTGCAGTTTCCCTGTTTTTCGCCCTTATATCATTTGAATATTCCCAAACGAAAGACATTCCGCTGCCGGAATATTTTGCCCTCGCTCTTTTTTCGCTCATCGGTATCCTTTTCATAGTTTCCACGCGAAACCTTTTCACGATTATAATATGCCTTGAACTTCTGTCTCTGCCTCTGTATGCCTTAACAGGAATAAGAAGAACGAAAACGGCGACAGAAGCCGGCATGAAATATTTTCTTCTTGGAGCTCTCGGAGGGAGCGTAGCAATAATGGGCATAGCCCTAATTTATGGTTCGTTCAAAACGGCTGACCTCACGCAACTGACTGTTTTGTCGAAGAATTTTTCTTCTCTCGCCAACATTGGAGTGCTGATGATATTTGCCGGTTTTCTTTTTAAGGCGGCCGTTGTGCCCTTTCATTTCTGGGCGGCAGACGTTTACGAAGCCTCTCCCACGCCGGTTTCCGCCTTCATGGCCTCCGTTGTCAAGACAGCCGCCATTTTGGTTCTAATGCGGATTTTCGCGGCCCTTTACAACTCCCAATTAGCCGAAGCCGTATGGTGGCTTTCGCTTGTCACAATGGTCGGAGCCAATCTCATGGCCCTTTGTCAGGAAAATCTCAAGCGCCTTTTGGGATATTCAAGCATATCCCACGCCGGATATATGTTAATTGGCTTTCTGGGCGGCGCAAAAGGATTTCAGGGAATATTCTTTTATCTTATCGTCTATTCACTTGCCACCTTCGGTCTTTTCGCGGTAATATCCCGGATTGAAGAACGGGAAAACGGAGTAAATTTTTCCGAGATATCGGGGCTTGCCCGCAGAGCGCCGCTGCTTTCGGCGGTTATGTCGGTTTTTGCGCTTTCTCTTGCCGGAATTCCTCCGCTGTCCGGATTTTTCGGAAAATTCTATGTATTCGCCGCCGCTGTGGAAAAAGGGAATATTCTGCTTGTGACAGCTGCCGTCATAATGAGCGCCGTCTCGCTATATTATTACCTGAAAATTATTGTCTACATGTATATGAAAGATTCGCGCAATACTGTCATGCTGAAATCTTCCTCTGGATTTAAGCTGCTTATCTTTTTAATAGCGGTGGCAATAATTCTTATTGGATTATTCTCCGAATTTTTTCTCGGTGCCCTGAAGGTGGCGGCATTTTACCTGTAAACTTCGTCAAAAACTGTGTTTATTGAATTATGCTCCCCGCTTCCGCGGGGACAAGGTTTATTGCGTTGTGCTCCCCGCTTTCGCGGGGACACCAGAAGCGTTCAAGGTTCAAGGTTCAGGGATACACTCCCGCATTGGGTCGTGGGTTGCAACTTGAGCTCAATGCGGGAGTGGTTCTGTCTCTTATACACATCTGACGCTGCCGACGAATTA
>CALEIX010000307.1 GCA_937898825.1 uncultured Elusimicrobia bacterium
GGAAAAGACTCTTGCGGCCGAAAAGGAAAAAGCACTCCTGGCTCAGCTTAAGAGTCAACAAGATGAGGTTCTCTCTTCGAAAGTTGAATCTTCGCTTAAAGAAATACAGGACAGACTCAGACGTGAAAAATATGAGCAGGAAATAGAGGAGGAAAGACTTTCCCTGAAAGCCAGGATAAAGGAGCTTGAAAATAAACTTGTGCAGGAAAGAGAAACCTGGATGCAGACTCTTAAGAGCAATGTTCAGGAAAGAGAATCTATGGGGAGAGATGTGGAGTCTCATTTCCTCTACCGCCTTCAGGAGATGGAAAGGAGATGGCTGGATGAAAAAGCCGAATGGCAGAAAGAATTAATGGCGAAAGACGAGGAAATACTGAAACTCCGCAACGCGGTGGAAAAACTTAAAGGGATGGAGGATGAAATCAGGGAAACATCTTTTGAGAAGAGTGTGCTTGAGAAAGAGTCGGGTAAACTCAGAGAGGAGATATCCCGCCTTGAGCGGGAAAGGTCTTCCATAGAGTCGTATATAAAGATGATTCCCGAGAAGGAAAAGGAGATAGCCAGTCTCAGAGCGGAAGTGAATATGCTTAAAATGAAGGAGGAGAAGAACGCTTCCGAGTTTAAGCACAGAGAAGAAAAACTTTTGTATGAGCTTGAAAAGCTGCAAAAGGAAATAGGGGCATTATCGGATGTCAAAAACAAGGAGAAGGAAGAGGAATTGAAAAGGGCAAGAGAGAAGTACGATAACATTGTCGCCGAAAAAGAAAGGATAATAGCGGATGTTACTTCTGAAAAAGTGCGTGCTGTTTCGGAACTTGTGAAAATAAGGGGGTTTATTGCCAAGCTTAATGCTATCAACTCGGTACTTGAACGGGAAAGAAATCAAATGAGAGTGGAAAAGGTTCAGATAGCGCAGAATATGGCGGCCGGAATTGAAGAGAACAAAAAACTCAATACCGAACTTGAGAAAATCAATGAAGAACATCAGGCGGAAATAAAGAAAATCACAGAGCATTACAAAGAAGAAATAGAAAAAATCAAGGATGAATACTCAAGGGAAGTTGTGAGAAAGTATGAGGACAAGCTCGCAAAATTGCAAAAAGATTATCAGGAAGAAATTGTCGCCATGGAAAAGCGGCATAATGAGGAGTTTGCAAGAATCAGCAAAGAACATCAGGATGAGATATCCCGCCTGAGCAAAGAGCATCAACGAGAGATTGCTGTTCTGCAGTCCCGGCAGCAGACGGAAGTCGAGACCAAAGTGGTTGAAATAAGAAATCAGTATGAGAACAGTCTCGGTGAATTGAGGAGCAAGATGCGCAGAGAGTTTGAGCAGGAGTACAGGGAAAAATTGTCCCGGCTTGAGAGAGAAAAGGACGTGGCAGAAGCTAAATACAGAGCAGCGCTTGAAGAACAGCAGAAACTCAGTATGAAAATATCTGCGGTGGAAGCAGGTTTTAAATCTCATATGGCCGAACTCAAAAAGGAGTATGAAAACAATTTAGTTCAAAAAGAAGCGAGTATCAAAAATGTGGTTGAAGAAATGAAAAATAGAGAAATAAAAATGACCGAGACCCAGAAAGCCTATGAAGCCAGACATAGGGAGATGGCTGGCGAGGTAAACAGGCTTCGCGCCGAACTTTCCCAAAAAGAGAATACACTAAATAAGATACTTGGAGAACTTGGCGAAGAGAAAAAGACGAGACAAACCTTTGAGAAGGAGATAATGGAATTGAAGGAACAGATTTCAGGTATTAAAGCCGAAAAAGAAAACGCTGCTGTGGAGATTCAATCTTTGAAGAAAGATATGAAGGTTGACAAATCAAATTATGAAAATGCCATAAATGCGCAAAACGAGGAGATAGCGGCTTTAAGAAGCGAACTCGAAAAATATCAGGAGATAGAAAGTAGTTTATCTAAGCGACTTAAATGGGCGCTGAAGAAGAAATAAGGGAGGGGCAAGAAGGCGCCGCCAAAATTGTATAATTTAGGGAAATGATAATCCTTAAAAAACTCAATGGTTCTGAAATAGTCATAAATGCGGAACTTGTGGAAACTGTGGAAAGCTGCGGGAATACCGTCATTAACCTCGTCAATGGAAATCGGTTTATAGTTATGGAAACTAAGGAGGAAGTGATTTCTAAAATTGTGGAATACAAAAAGAAGGTTTACGCCGGGAAAAAAACAATTGATCCATTGGAGGGGTTGCACTGATGCTTTTTGAAAAAAATTCATTTTACAGGAGGAATTAATGGATATAGCCACCTTTACCGGCATAGTGATATTTTTCGGTTTTGTCGTGGCTGCGGTTTACCTGGGGGAAGGGATTGCCGGATTTAAGCCCTTTTTAAATCTGGAGGCTTTTCTCGTTGTAATAGGGGGAACATTTTGCGCTCTTTTGGTTAATTTCCCGCTTTCCAAGGTACTGAGTCTGGGAAAAGTTTTAAAAAAAGTGTTAACTACCAGGGGGGAAGACACATCGCAGATAGTTTCTACATTTGTTGCCCTGTCCAAAAAGGCGAAGCTGGAGGGTTTTCTGGCTTTAGAGGCGGACCTTCAGAACATAGACAATGATTTTCTTAAAAGAGGGGTGCAGCTTGTCGTAGACGGGTCGGACCAGGATTTCATAAGAAATATGCTTGAAACCGAGCTTGATTTCATAAGAGAGAGGCATAAACTTGGCAGGGAAATTTTCAATGCCCTGGGAACATATTCACCCGCTTTCGGCATCATTGGCACTGTGCTTGGCATGATACTGATGCTTAATTCCATAGAGGATGTGGCCCAGGTGCCGAGAAGGATGGCGTTGGCTTTATCTGCCGCTTTTTTTGGCCTGGGCGCGGGCTACTGGCTTTTTCTTCCAATGGCGGGTAAACTTAAAACCAGATCGGAAGAAGAAATATTTGTCAAGGAAATAATTATCAGAGGCGTTCTTCTTCTTCAAAGCGGGGCAGCCCCCAGCATAGTGGAAGCCAACCTGAAAGCGTATCTTGAACCTTCTAAAAGAATGGAGATAAAAACAGAAGAGGGGCCGGAAGGGGCGCCCGAGGAAGAGAAGAAATAATTATGGGAAGAAGAATCAAGAACATGATTCCGGAGGATGACCCGAGGGTGTCTCAAATAGGGCATCCGGCTCCGCCATGGCTTGTGAATTACGCGGATTTGATGACGGAACTTGTATGCTTTTTTATTATTTTGTACGCGTTATCAGCTGCTTTGAATAAAAATGTCCAGAATGCAGCTCAGCAGGTAAAGGAAATGATGGAATCGGGTCAGATAAGCGGTCAAGTGGAGATAAACAAAGAGGGAATGAGAATTTCGCTTGAAGAGAAAGGCAGGCTTCCTTTTTTTGAAAGCGGAAAAGCGGAACTGACTGGTAATATGATAAACGTTCTTGAAAAGATACTTCCCGTGCTCAAAAAACTCTCTACCGCCAATGAAATAATAGTGGAGGGGCACACCGACAATGTGCCCATACATACTAAGGATTTTGATTCAAACTGGGAATTGTCCACCGCCAGGGCCACGCAAGTTGTAAAATATTTTGTCGGCAAAGGAATATCGCCCCGAAAAATAGCCGCCATAGGGTATGGGGAATACAGGCCCGTGGTTCCGAATGACTCTCCTGAAAACAGGAGAAAAAACAGAAGGGTTGTTTTTTTTATAAAGACCGGCGTTTCCAAGTTTAAGCCTGCTGAAACGAAAAAGGTGGCGCATGAGTAAGCCGAAATTATTTCTCCTTTTGATATCTGCGTCCTTAGTCTTTGATGGGTGCTTCTCCGGCCTGAAAAGACTTAAAGTGGTTGATTTTACCGACAAAAGAATATCTGACCTTGTCCTTACAAAGAAAGTAGTGGGGAAAAAGAATTTTCTTTTCTTTTCTGCCACAAAGACCGGGATTTTTCTGGAAGGAAATATCCAGGGCACAGTAACTGATTATTATGAAAATCCCATAGAAGGCGTTACTGTCAAAGCGGTTGCAGACACCAGCAAGGGAAGTG
This sequence comes from uncultured Elusimicrobia bacterium, assembly GCA_937898825.1. GTDB lineage: Bacteria > Elusimicrobiota > Elusimicrobia > Elusimicrobiales > UBA9959 > CALEIX01. The sequence continues at coordinate 4,002 of CALEIX010000307.1, forward strand.
GCGGAGGCATTGGAATGGGCGAATTTGAGGCAATAGAGGAAAACGCAAGATCTTTTATCAATTTTTCGTTTACGCCCGGCATAAGCGACACCCAGGGACAATACAAAATACATTTTTCCCTGCCTGTTGTTGACGGCATAGTGGATGTTAAAGGCAAGTTGATATACAATCCGGGCTGGAGCCAGCAGAAGGCAAATCTCGGCAAAGCATATGAGCCGCAGATAAAGGAAAGCAGGTTTAGGCTTTATTATAACATGGACAGCGGCTTTCTGGCCTTTGCGGAGGGTCCCCGCCCCTTAATAGTTCAGCCCGTGGGGAAGGGGGAGGGGAGGCTGAAAAAGCTTCCGGGAAGCGAGGCTCCGAAAACCTTGAGTCCTGCCACTTTACCTGCCGAAAAGAAGAAGGAAAAATCTCCGGGAGTGGAAGATTTGTTCAAGGGTTTTGATTTCGGGCAGTAATCGTTTATTCCTATTGTGAATATGAGAAGAAAAGTCGTAGTTGCTATGAGCGGGGGAGTGGATTCTTCTGTGGCAGCTGCGCTTTTGAAAGAAAACGGCTATGAGGTTATAGGGATTACCCTTAAATTGTTTGCAGATAAAATTTCATGCTGTGGCGGCAATGAATCGTTAAATGCGGCAAGAAGAGTTTGCGAAACTCTGGGTATAAGACATTATTACAAAGACGCGAGAAATTTATTTGGAAAAAAAGTCATATCATTTTTTAAAAAAGAATATTTTTCGGGAAGAACTCCGAATCCCTGCATCGAATGCAACAGGTATGTTAAATTTGACTATCTTCTGAATTTCGCAAATGGCCTGGGAGCTGATTTCCTGGCTACGGGACACTACGCTATAGTGGAAAAAACCAGAGAGGGAGAATTTGCCCTTTTAAGGGGAAGGGATTTAAACAAAGAGCAAAGCTATTTTCTCTATCCCTTGAAAAGAAAGGATTTGTCGCGTATTATTTTCCCCCTTGGGAGATTTGAAAAAAAAAGGACGCGGGAAATAGCGAATAAATTAAATTTGCCGTGCAGAAAGGTCACTGAAAGCAGGGACATTTGTTTTGTGGGAAACCTGAAGTATGGCAGATATATATCCCGGGACATTCCTTCGCAAAAGGGAAGAATTTTAGATGCGGGTGGCTCTTTCCTGGGATATCATGGCGGTTTTTTCAATTTCACCATCGGTCAGAGAAGAGGTATCGGAGTCGCTTCTAAAAAAAGGCTTTATGTAATAAACATAAAAGCAGCAGAAAACATTGTGGTTCTGGGTGAGCACAAGTATGCCTTTTTTTCAAGAATATCGTTAAAGAACCTGAATTGGCTTATAAAAAATCACCCTTTGGAAGGCGATAATCTTTTGGCGCAAATAAGATACAGGCATAAACCTTCAGAATGTAAGATAATTCAATCCGGTAAAAAAATGCTTATTGAATTTAAAACTCCTCAATTTGCGCCGGCCAAAGGACAGTCTGTAGTTTTTTATAAAAATGACAGGGTGCTTGGAGGGGGAATAATAGAGGATGTGGGAAGGGGAAAGTAATGATGGGCGGGCTTCTTCGTTGGGATTTCGCAGGTGCGCAGCGTGTTTTGAACTTCTTTAATGGCGAATAAAGTTGGCTAAATTTTCCAGGTTTTATCCCCTATCCTCTTGAAATTTTTTATAATATTGCCATGATGAAAAGAAACATTGCTGTTATATTCGGCGGAGATTCTCCCGAACATGAAGTTTCAGTAGATTCTGGTCATGCAATCAGCGCCAATATGGATAAAAAATTGTTTAACCCCCTTCCCCTCTACGTTGACAGGAGAGGAAGATGGTTTTTAACTGACCGATTTTCCTTTGTGAAGGAAAAAAAGATTTGTAAGAAGGGGGAGGTGTTTCTCAGACCCAACAGGGGTTTGCTGCTGAAAAGCGGCGTAAAAATTCGCCCTTTGAAAATTTATAAGGCATTTCCAATCATACATGGCCAGAGCGGAGAGGACGGAAGATTGCAGGGCAGTCTTGAAATAGGAAGAGTGCCTTATGTGGGTTCGGGCGTTTTTTCCTCGGCTTTGTGCATGAATAAAATCGCGGCCAAGATTTACGCGGGCAAACTGGATATACCGTTGCTTCCTCACGTAATTGTGCGCAGAGGTGAGAAGGTGCCCCGCCCCTCTTTTAAGTATCCCGTCTTTGTTAAACCTGTTTCGCTTGGTTCCTCCATCGGAGTTTTTAGGGCGGATTCCTATGGAGAACTTGTGCGCTCAGTGAACAAGTGCCTTAAATTTGAAGGGGAAATAATGATTGAAAAAGGCGTGGACAAAGCCAGGGAAATAGTTTGCGGAATTCTTGAAAGAAACGGTCGCCTCGCTTCCTCCCCTTGCGGCATGATAGTGCCCCGAAGAAAATTTTACGATTATAAAGCCAAATATCTGGATGATAAAGGTTTTCACCTTTTTATTCCTGCCCGGATTGAGCCGAAAGTATCTGAAAGTATCAGAGAAATGTCTGGAAATTTGTTTAAGGCGGTAAGCGCTAAGGGACTTGCCAGAGTGGATTTTCTGATGGATAAAAAGGATTGGAGAAAGTTTTATTTTTGTGAAATCAATACTTTGCCGGGCTTTACTTCGCACAGCCTTTATCCGGCGGTTTGGGAGAGGGCCGGAATATCAATGAAGAACCTTATTACGATTTTGCTTGAGGGGGATTAAAATTAATTTTAATTTCCGCCCGGCATGGGCACTCCGGGCAAAAGGAAACCCCCGCCGCTTTCCTCTTCGTCGCTTACTACATACTCGTATTCCTCGACTTTTTTGGGCGCGGTTTTCCTGGTTTTTTCCTTGCTTAACTGTTGCGTTCTTTTCTTTTTGCGGGCGTGCCTCCTTCTGCTTTTGCGCCCTGGTCGTTTGGTTTTCCTGGTTTGCTTTTTAATCACAGGTTTTTTCGGCTCTGCCAGGAGACTTTCATAAACCTGTTTTCCCAATTCATTCAGGGGTTTTATGCTTTTATTGGCGTAGTCTGTTTCAAATTCATATATAAGGGCGCCTTCGCTGGTAGTCGGCATAACAGCCCTGACATTGTAGAGAAGCGTCCCGATTTTTGAAGCTTTCCAGTCCAATAAAGCTGGATTTCCCTATTGTCCTTTTCCATTTTTGA
>CALEIX010000308.1 GCA_937898825.1 uncultured Elusimicrobia bacterium
TTCGGAGCCCCTTATTTAGCAAGACCTCTGACCACAAGCGAAGAAGCTGAGGAGTTGAAACGAGAGGTGTCTTATCTTCAAGGTGAGATGGATGCCATAAATGAAAGACTGAAGGAAATAGAGTCCGAGAAAAATTCCAGGTAAGTTTCCTTCGGTTAGAGTGATAAACCGGGGAGCGTTAAACCGCTCCCCGGAAAAAAAGGAGGAAGAATATGAAAGTTGCTATAGCAACTGATGGAGATTATGTTTCGGCGCATTTCGGAAGATGTCCTTCTTACACCCTGTTGGAAATAGAAAATGGAAAAGTATTGAAGAAAGAAACAGTTGAAAATCCCGGGCATCAACCCGGACTTATTCCCAGGTTTTTAAACGAACTTGGTGTAAATTGCATAATAGCCGGCGGAATGGGGGCGCGGGCAAAGGAATTTTTCAACGAATTTAAGATAGATACCATTGTTGGTGTTGACGGGAGATTGGACGAGATTATAAAGAAGATTGAAAGGGGGACACTTAAAGGCAGCGATGTTTTTTGTGGTGGTTCGGGGAATTGCGACGAACATAATTGATGAAATGAACTTGCAAGGAGGAAACGTGAAAATATGCGTAACCAGTGAAGGACATGATTTGGATTCAAAGGTGGACCCCCGTTTCGGCAGATGTTCATACTTTATCTTTGTCGATACGGATACCGGTAAGTATGAAACCGTGAAAAATCCGAATCTTGAAGAAACCGGCGGAGTAGGGATTAGGTCCGGGAAGTTGGTTGTTGAAAAGGGAGTGGAGGCGGTGATAAGCGGAAATATAGGTCCCAACGCCTTTCAGGCTTTAAGCGCGGCCAAAGTAAAAACTTATACCGTTTCTTCCGGGACCATTAGAGAGGTCGTTGAGAAATTTAAAAGAGGAGAGTTTGAAGAGTCTAACTCGCCGACGGTTAATCCGCGGTTCAATCCGGAGAGATGAGGAATATCATTTATCCGTGGAAAAAAGCCGTTGAAGCGACTAGTGCTCTATCAAATATTTATTAGACAGAGCACTAAAGGAGGAAATATGCCAAGAGGAGACGGAACTGGTCCTTTCGGAGGGGGAGGTCCGGGAAGCGGACGAGGTGGCGGTATGGGACGCGGCGGATTTGGCAGAGGCAGAATGGGAGGCAACAGGCCTGGAGCGGGCGCCGGAGGCACTTGCATTTGTCCGAATTGCAGCGCGGAAATTCCGCATCGCGTGGGTGTTCCCTGTTACAGCTTAAAATGTCCCAAATGTGGCGCAAGCATGATGAGAAAATGAAATTTCTTGTCTGCGGCATGCCAGCCGTTTGACGATGTCCGATAAACCCTTGCGCGTTTGGTGCCAGGAATTCTAAAAGATATTTATTTTGACAGGACGAAAAATCAGATGAAAATAGCCGTTGCCAGCGGGAAGGGGGGAACGGGCAAAACTACGTTAAGCGTAAATCTGGCTTTGTCTCTGAATCGCCGATGCTGCCTTCTTGACTGTGACGTAGAGGAGCCGAACGCTCATATTTTTCTAAAACCGAAATTCCTGAGAGAAGAAAAATGCAATGTTTTAATTCCCGAAATAGATTTCAAAAAATGCGTTTGGTGCGGGAAATGCGCTGAGGTTTGCGCTTATAACGCTATTGTCATAGTTCCGCCTTCCGGGAAAAACGAGGGAACGGGTTTTGTTTTTGAGCATCTTTGCCATTCGTGCGGCGCCTGCGAATATTTTTGCCCGATTATCTCGAGTAAAGAAGCGAGTTCCGCGACAGAGATAAATAAAGAAATCAAGCCGCGACGCCTGGCGAAATCAATATCGGAGCGGGGGTCAAATCAATGTTCCGGCAGCGCAAAAGCCATAAGCGAGAAGAAAAAAGAAATAGGGAAAATCGAGTTTGGAAGGAAAGGAAAAGTGGATTTGATAACCGGTCGGCTGAATGTCGGGGAAATAAGGGCAGTGCCTCTTATTGAGAAGGTGAAAAAAAACATATCTTTAAACCTGGACGCGATTATAGACGCTCCCCCGGGAACATCCTGCCCGATGGTAGAAGCGGTAAAGGGGGCAGATTATGTAATCTTGGTTACCGAACCCACTCCTTTTGGACTTAACGATTTAGTTTTAGCGGTGGAGGTGTTGAGAAAACTCTCAATTCCTTTCGGTGTGGTGGTTAATAGATACGATTATGGAGATGATAGAACGTTGAAGTACTGCGCGCGTGAAAATATAAAAGTTTTAGCAAAAATTCCTTTCAAGCGAAAATTTGCTGAGGCCTATTCAAAAGGAATCCCCCTGGTTGAGGAATTTCCCGAGTGCAGCAGGCTTTTTTCAGATATTTTTAAGAGAATTGAAAGTGAAATGTTCTCATGAAACAATTGGCTATAATAAGTGGAAAAGGGGGAACGGGCAAAACTACTTTAGCGGGGGCCTTTGCTTGTTTAGCGAAGAATAAAATTATGGCGGATTGCGATGTAGACGCCGCCGATTTGCATCTCTTGCTTTCACCGAAAATCCTGGAAGAACATGATTTTTTCGGCATGGAAAAGGCATTTATAAAGAAAGATATTTGCATTTCCTGCGGAAAATGCAGGGAAATTTGCCGTTTTAATGCCATAGGTAAGACGTACATTGTCGACAAAATATCTTGTGAAGGTTGCGCTTTTTGCGCGAAAATATGTCCCGAAAAAGCAGTGGAAATGAAAAAAAATCAGGCGGGAAAATGGTTTGTTTCTGAGACTAAGTTCGGCCTTTTGGTCCATGCTAAACTGGGAATAGCCGAGGAAAATTCCGGAAAACTCGTGTCTGTTGTGCGCGGGAAAGCCAAAGAATTAGCTCAGGAAAAAGGAGTGGACCTTGTTATAGTGGACGGCCCTCCGGGTATAGGGTGTCCGGTAATGGCGTCATTATCCGAAATAGATTTTGCCGTTGTGGTAACCGAACCGACTTTTTCCGGCTTGCACGACGCAAAACGTGTTATCTCCGCCGCGAGACATTTCAAGGTTGAAGTTGGGCTGCTGGTGAACAAAAGCGATTTGAACCCGGAAATAACGGGGAAAATGAAATCTTACGCCGAGGAAAGTAATATCTCTTTTTTGGGTGAAATACCTTTTGACAAGGATGTCATAAATGCGCTCATTGCCGGGAAAAATGTCGTGGAAACGGGTAATTCTCCCGCAGCAGGCAGAATACGGGAAATCTGGAAAACTGTGAAGGATAGAATTTATGACGGAGACACGTGAACAACAGGAGAGAGTGAAAGGTGAAGAGTTTATAGCGTTGAGCGTTCATTGCTTAAAATACACTCCCGCATTGGGTCGTGGGTTGCAAACTCGCGCTCAATGCGGGAGTGTATGGGGTAGAGGCCCAGAGCCTCGCGCAGAGACCGCGAAAAGTGAAACGCAGAGACCGCAAAAGAATTTCACCCCGGAGGTGGCTGCGAAACTTCTTGGTTGCGCCGCATATTCCCGCATTGAGAATCCGCATCCCTGCGCCGCCAATGGTGACAAACAATGCGGGAATTGTAGGGGCGACTCCTGCGGGGTGAAATTCACGCAGAGGGCGCAAAAAGTGCAAAAACGCAAAGGACGCGAAAGAAGTGCGGAGAAAAAAACAGTAATGTATCTGCTTGCCCCGTTAGAGATACACGGGCTAAAATTTTATCTAAAAGATGCTGAAAAGAGGAAAATGGCGGATGTATTTGTAAAAGGTTGTAGCTGTGGGCGTGGGCGCATATGCGCCCTATCTCTAATGGGGCGGGCATGACAACGACGCATGCGGCAGTGTTGGCTGCCTTATGCCTTCCGCCTTATACCTTATGCCTTGTGACTTCCGACTTATGACTTTCGACTTGTAACTTGTGACTTGTCCGCTTGAGGTGGAGACATTTCTGATGAGCAAACGCGCTAGATTGCTTTTCGGGTTTCCTTTTTGTATAATTGAGATTGAGAAGCGATTTCAATATGAAAAAAACAGGTTTGCCACTTGAAATATTCCGTAATTATTTGAGAAAAAAGGGGTTAAAATTTACTCGCGAAAGGTTGATTATTTTTAACGGAATAATTTCGATATCCAAGCATTTTGACGCGGATTCACTTTGCGAATTCTTGAAGGGAAGAAACAAGAACATTTCTCGCGCTTCTGTTTACAGAACAATTCCTTTGTTGGTCAAAAGCGGCCTGATAACGGAAAGCTTGCGATGCAACAATAAGTTTAGCTATGAATTGACTTTCGGAAGAAGGCATCACGATCATATGGTATGTGTCAAATGCGGAAGAATCATAGAGTTTTACGACGCGAGAATAGAGAAATTGCAGAATGAAGTTTGTAAAAAGCGCGGGTTTGAGCCTTTGCGGCATAAGCTGGGAATCAAAGGTTACTGCCGCGCTTGTTTGTCCAAAATGCGGAAATAGGTGTGTATTTTTTTATTTAACAATTGAGATTGAATCTCAATATCAAACAATGAGAAATAACAAGCGGCGATTGCGGAAAAATGACCGCGAAAAAACGGAGGTGAAAGCAATGAAAAAAATCATGGCGATAATGGCGTTGGCTTTGTGTTTGACGGTGAGCGATGTGGCAGCAAAAAGCGGCCGGCTTTCCCGCCCTATTTTGATTTACGACAAAGGCGAATTGCTGCAAATATATATGGAGGATATTAAAAAATATCATGGCGACATTTGCCCTTGTGTAATGGTTTCTTTTCGAGCGACGCGGCTTGCCGTATCAGAACTTTGGAAAAACGAAATACCCGAGAGAAGCGATTTTAAAATAGAAAGCTCGCTTCCGACCGACGGCAGCGAAGATACTTTTGAATTTATAACGCGTGCGAAAAAAAGAAATGATTTTTCGCTAAATTTTCAGAAAGGCGGAAAGAAGCCGAATATGTCGGAAAAAAATTATTCGTTTCTTTTTACGAGAAAATCCACGCGAGAACAGGTTCGGAT
>CALEIX010000309.1 GCA_937898825.1 uncultured Elusimicrobia bacterium
ATACCATTATGTATAACGGTTATTTTATTTTTCGGAAGTTTGAAGTTTTTAATTAAGTCCGATTTTGTATATTCGGATACTGTTGTTATGATTAATGATTTTGAGTATAAAAAGCTGATAAGTTTCTTTCTTATTAATGGAAAAGAATATCCTTTAACGTCAATCGAAGGTGTTGTGGCTTCATTGGTTATTACCGGGATGCCGGTGAATTTGGAAGCAATGATGGCAATTAAATTTGTGCTCCAAAGTGTTGAAAATATTTTATCGGGTTTTATCTTTTTAATTAGCTTTATCAATTTCCATGTTAAGAAAAATGAAGCCGGCCTCAATTTTGTTGATAAATTATAAACGGGTATATTTTTCCGCAATCTTTCTTTGCCGGTTAAATAAAAAACGCAAAGATGAGGCTGGAATTTCGTTTGGTCGAGATTTTCCAGAATTTTTTGCGTTCTTTTTTCCGAACCGCCGCCATAAATGGCATAGATGACAAAAAGAATTTTCTTTTTCATAATTTTAGGATTTATTTTAGTGCACAGCTGTCCTGTTAAAATTTTAGGGAACCTCTCCGTTATGGTAAAACTATTTTAGAAAGAAAAAAAATTTACCGACGGAGAATTCCCTATGTCTTATTATAGCACAATAATACACCAACTTCTAACTCTTATTCCCCGACATCAGTTTGAAAAGCAAGTTTCAGCACTTGACACAGATAGGTATGTCAAGACTTTCACTACCTGGAATCAGTTTTGCACAATGCTTTACGCTCAAGCCAGCGGCAAACAAAGCATCCGCGATATACAAAACGGATTTGCGGTCCATAGTTCCAAAATGTACCATTTAGGCTTTTCAAGCAGTGTTAAGCGTTCAACGCTTGCTGAAGCCAATAAAAAACGCGATTGGCGAGTCTTTGAACGCTTGTTTTACAATTTGTCGGATAGATGCAAAGATATAACGCCAAAACACAAATTTAAATTCAAAAATCCCCTTTATGCTTTTGACGCCACTATAATAAACCTTTGTTTTGAATCTTTTCCATGGGCAAAGTTCAGGGCGGCCAAAGGCGCCTTGAAACTTCATTGTCAGCTGGATTATTCAGGCAATCTGCCTTGTTTTGTGGCGGCGACTAATGGCAAATATCATGATTTAACGATAGCGAGAAAATTTTTTACTATTATCCCGGACAGCATATATTGCTTTGATAAAGGCTATATGGATTTCTCATGGTTCCGTCATATAAACACCAATAAAGCCTTCTTTGTTACAAGATCTAAAAAAAGCCTGCAATATACAGTTGTCGGACAGCAGAATGCTCTCGCTGGCAGAGAAATTCTTTCCGATGAGCGCATAACTCTTTCAAACTTTTATGCTATGAAAGATTATCCAGATGAACTCAGGCTTATAAGATATATTGATACTGAAACCGATAAAATATTGGAATTTTTAACTAATAATTTTAAACTTGCCGCTAAAGCAATAGCGCACATATATAAGGCGAGATGGCAGATAGAGGTGTTTTTTAAATGGATAAAACAAAATTTGAAGATAAAGACATTTTTGGGCACATCAATAAATGCTGTTCTTATTCAAACTCATTTTCTACGGTTGGAGGCTGTTTTTTACCCCTCTTCATAGGGGAGCATCCTTGTTTCGGTCAAAAGTGTAGTGCCACAATCTGCCCATCTTTCACTTGACGACCCGTCGCCTATCATGTATACTTTTGTAGTGGCTTATTCATTTGCGTAAAATACTTGCAAAGGATATATGTTTGCCAGAGCAAAAAAATCAGGACGCTATAAATATCTTCAATTAGTGGAAAATCGTCGCAATGGGGAAAAAATTATTCAGACTGTTATCGCCACCATAGGCAGATTAGATATATTAACTCAAACAGGCAAGATAGACGATGCTGTTAAATCGCTATCAAAATTTTGCAAAAATATTATGGTTCTCGCCGCCAAACACAATATTAAAAGCAATGTGTTTTCTTTGGGACCATCTTTGGTGTTTGAACGCCTGTGGTGTATTTCCGGCATACAAGAAGTTTTAAGGAATTTGCTTAAAGGGCGAAAGTTTGCCTTTAATGTTGAACGGGCGATATACCTCACAGTTTTACATCGTTTAATGTCGCCTGGTTCGGACAGAGCCGCAAATATATGGCGAAGAAATTATCGTATTGGCGGAATTGAAAATATTGAGTTGCATCATATCTATCGCGCTATGTCATGGCTTGGCGAAAAATTGAAAAACGGATCAGCGCTTTTGGCTCCGCGATGTGTAAAAGACCTTGTGGAAGAAGATATGTTTCTTTCGCGTCGCGATTTATTCACTGCGTTGGATTTGGCTTTTTTTGACACAACCTCCACATATTTTGAAGGCGCCGGCGGCGATACTTTAGGCAAATACGGACACAGTAAAGACCATCGCCCCGATCGCAAACAAATGATTATCGGTGTTGTTTTAGACAGCAATGGCCAACCGATATGTTGCGAGATGTGGCCGGGCAACACAATGGATGTTAAAACATTGCTGCCGATTACCAAAAGATTGAAAAAACGATTTAATATTCAAAATGTGTGTATTGTATCCGATAGGGGAATGATAAGCGCCGAAACCGTGAAAACATTGGAAAGCGAAACTTATGGCATAAAATATATTTTTGGTATTCGCATGAGAAATGAAAAAGCGGCGCGCCAGGCAATTAAAAATTGCCACAATGACGAATTTGAGACAATTCGCGGTCCAAGAAAAAAAAGCAAAGATCACTCGCCCTTGAAAGTAAAAGAAACAATAATTGATGGAAGGCGATGCATCATTTGTTTCAATGAAGAACAAGCGCGCAAAGATTCAAAAATCCGAGAAACGATATTGGAGACTTTAAGGGAAAAATTAAAAAATGATGCGAAAGCGTTGGTGGGTAATAAAGGATTTAGAAAATATCTTAAGTTAAACAAAGGAAGTTTTGCAATAGACGAGGAAAAAGTGAAAGAGGACTCTAAGTTTGATGGATATTGGACGTTGCGAACAAATACCAATTTAAGTGCCGCCGATGTGGCATCAAAATATAAAATGTTATGGATGGTGGAAAACGCTTTCAAAGATATGAAGTCTTTATTTAAAACGCGTCCGATTTATCACAAGGTAGATGAAACAATTCGCGGACATGTGTTTTGCAGTTTTCTGGCGCTTGTATTACTCGCACAATTGGAGCATGAACTTGAGCAAGCCGGATATAATTTTGAGTGGAAAGAAATAAAAAGTGATTTAGAAGCATTGCGAGAGACCGAAATAAGCCATGAAGGCAAAACATTTATAGCGAGGAGTGAAACGCAAGGCGTATGCGGGAAAGTATGCCAGGCAGTTGGAGTGGCCTTGCCGCCTACGATACGAAAAAAATAGGCATAATTAAATTTGTGAAAAGGGATAAAATGTGGTGCCAGGACTTTTTTAAAAGCCAAATTATTCTTGAAAAATAAGGATTTTATTTTCTCAACTGTAGAAGATGAGTCAGGGCCTGCTTCCACTGAGTGTCTATGTCGTCGGTTTGAAGGTAATGTTTACGCCAGAAGGAATCCCTGCCTTGAACGAATCTGAAGATTGAGTGAGAGTCAACGTAGAAGGAATAAGGGAGACCGTATTTGAGGAAAATAGATTCCATAGCAGAGATATGAGACCATGATGTTTCTTTTTTAAACAATCTGGCATAGAATATAAATCTGCTGTAGTCATCCAGAGATGTTATCAGATACCATTTTTCTGGAGCGTATGGACTCCACTTATGATAGGAAGAATCGTGCTGTATTAGTTCACCAACATGGTTGGTTAAGACTTCTCTGTCATGGATTTTTCTTTCGGGCTTCTTCAGATAGAAACCATATCTCTTAGCTCTATCAATAATAGTCGGCAGAGAAACCTTCTTGTCCAATTGGTCTCTGATATAACTGTAATTATATGAGTTCAAAGGAACTGTCTTATCCTGTATTAATTTTTTCTCGAATCTCAGTTCTTTCATAATTTTTTCTTCAATGTCTGGAGAGATGGTTCTGGTTACACCAGTTCTTTGATATCGAATTGAAAACTTCTTCGGATTTTCCCGGTATAAAGCTATAAGTTCAAAAAATCTTGCTTTACCGATTCCAAATAGTTCTTGAATGTACTTTCATTCAATTCCCTTCTTGAGATACCGTTCAATAAGTTCTTTGACCTGGCTGTTTGTGAATCTTTTGTGAAGTTGTTTCATAATTTGTAACTTCCTGTTTTTGCTACAAATTATAGATAAAACAACTTCTATCTGCATCCCGGAGAAACATCGGGACGTCCTTTTGAAAAGGGACTATATGCGTACCTAGATGATAAAAACGTCGTTTAGATGATACACAAAAATGTGCATTTTAGGGTGTCCACTTTTAATTCTTAAATGACACCAGATAGTAAAAGTCTTGACATGCTTATCTGTGTCAAGGGCTGAAACCTGCTTTTCAAACTGATGTCGGGGAATAAGAGTTAGAAGTTGGTGCATTATTGTGCTATAATAAAACATAGGGAATCCTCCGTCGGTGAATTTTTTTGTTCTAAAGTAATTTTACCATAACGGAGAGGTTCCCTTGAATTTTAACAGGACAGCGGCGGCTGATTATGAAAGATGAAATTTGGGATTATTTCCAGACCCGTAAACCATCGGTTTTTAAGGGGAGTGGCTCCAGATTTTCTTTTCTTACGAAGAATTTACCGAAAGGACAAAGGGTTTTGAACATTGGAGCCGGCGACGGAGGTTTTGAGAGGATGGCTCTGGAGAAAGGTGCGGATGTTTACTCTCTTGACGTTTCTTCCGGCACCGTCGAATTTCTCAGAAAGAGTTTGAATCTGGGGAAAAAAGCGGTGTGTGCGTCGGCCGATGAGATGCCTTTTGAAAAGAACTTTTTTGATGTTGTGGTGATGTCGGAGGTCATAGAACATCTGACGCGCGTTCAGATGCTTGATTCCTTTCGGGAAGTAAACAGGGTGTTGAAACCCAGCGGTTTTCTTTGCGGCACCACCCCTTGCAATGAAGACTTGCGGGAGCAGGAAACGGTGTGCCCGAACTGCGCGCACGTTTTTCACAGGTGGGGACATAAGCAATCGTTCACGCCGGAAAGTCTCGAAAAAGCCCTTCTGGAATATTTTCCTGTGGTTAAAACGAAAAAGATGCTCTTTATCCCCTGGCCCATCCTTAACTGGAAGGGGAAAGTCGATGCGGTGGCTAAAATCGTTATGTTCCGGTTTTCACTCGTAAGTGACAGGTGGCTGAACATTTATTTCAGGGCGCAGAAAAGTTAAATAGATAAAAATTGCTTTGGTCATAGATTTTCTGAGCTGCGGAGGGGCACATCGACCCATTTATAATCTATCCATGGGACATGTCGTCGCCCCATTAAAAATCGAACCGTAAAACAGGCAGCATTGTAGCAATATAAGCTCATGACAAGGAAATTCCGTATGCAATATCTGGAAAATATTCGCCAACGATATTTCGCTTGACAAGGCCGGCAAATCAGCCATTTTGTTGGAATTCTGCAGCGTATGCGCATATAACCGCAAATACACCATAACTTTGCTCAATAACCAAGAAGGCCGATCCGCTCGCCGCTCCTCAAAACATCCGATAATTTACGGACCAAATGTGCGCGAGATTATGGTGGACTTATGGGAACAATCTAAATTCCCATGGTCCGTGCGCCTCAAGGAAATAATAAGACCATGGCTTCCGTGGATACGAAGGCGTCGTAAAATAGACAAAGCGACTGAAACCCCGTTGCTCAATCTCGAGTTTGTCAGTTAAATTGGGTTTTTGAAGGTTGCTACGAGGGGGAGACTTGAAAAATCAAAAAAGTCCAATATGTATGGAGCTCCTACAACCATTGGTTAAATGGTTAAATAAGTTATACAATAATGGAAAGCAGCATTTGCTCGGTTAAAAATTTAATTAAAGAAAATTATTGCGTTAATACATAACAGTTAGAAAAGCATTTAAACATATTTTGTTTCGGAGGGATTTAATTACGGTAAGTGAAAATAATTTTAATTTTGGCAAGAACTGGGAGAAATTTGTCAAATATATTGATGAGAAAAAAATTGAAAAAGCTGTTGAATCTTTGCAAGAAAATTTAAAAGTGAAAACATTAAAAGGAAAGAGTTTTCTTGACATCGGATGCGGAAGCGGTTTGTTTTCTTTGGCGGCAATGAGGCTTAAAGCGGATAAAATTATTTCATTTGACTGTTCCGAAGGCAGCGTAAATGCGACGAAAAAAATAAAGGCAAAATATTGCGATGAAACTAATTGGACAATTATGCAGGGTTCTGTGTTAGATAAGGAAATGCTTTCAAAGCTGGGAAAGTTCGATATTGTGTATTCATGGGGAGTTTTACATCATACTGGAGATATGTATCGCGCTCTTGAAAATATTGTTGATTTGATTAAGGAACATGGCAAATTGTTTATAGCAATCTATAATGATCAAGGAGTTCTTAGCGCCGTATGGGAAAAAATAAAATTAACCTATACGAAACTTCCCGATATTTTAAAAATGCCTTATGTAATTGTCATTGCGTCGGTTCTTGAATTTATGCGTTCTCTTAAGAGATTGTTTAGCGGGCGAAACCCCTTTTGCAGAGCATCGGATTCAAATCGAGGGATGAAGTCTTTTATTGATTGGATTGGGGGGTATCCTTTTGAAGTGGCAAAGCCAGAGGAAATTTTCAATTTTTAATATAAAAGAGGATTTATTTTGGAAGTTCTAAAAACCTGTGGCGGAAAACACGGTAATAATGAATTTGTTTTCCGCAAGATGCGTTAATAATCCTAAAATCCGAATTCTTTATGGCAGAGCAAGCTTGTTGATACAAATTAATTGTGTCCACGGTAAGACTTAAAAGCGGCGTAGCCCACGCTGCGGTTACATTATTAAACTATGAAAATCGTTTTACTCAATCCTCAAATACCGTGGAATGCCGGAAACATAGGTAGAACCTGCGTTGCCACCGGAACTGAACTTGTTTTTGTGGGGAAGCTGGGCTTTAAGATAAATTCCAGGGAAATAAGACGCGCAGGATTGGACTATTGGCAGTATTTGAAATATTCCGTTTTTGGAAATTTTGAGGATTTTTTGAAATCTCTCAATGAAAGCGAGAATCTTGTATTTTTTTCGACAAAGGGGGAAAAGGAACATTGGCATGCCCCGTATACCTTGAGCTCGTGTCTTGTTTTCGGCTCCGAAGGAGCCGGTCTTCCTGAAGACTTTTATAACAGATATAGGAAAAATCTTTACCGGGTGCCGCTTTATTCGGACAAGGTGCGTTCGTTGAATTTGTCTACCTCGGTAGGCATTGTTTTGTATGAAGCAATAAGGCATACAAGACCTTTTACGCAAAATCATACTTCCTTACTGAGGCAGTAGTGTAAGAAGCGGTGAATATTTTGCTAACGCGTGGTAATTTGTTAAATTATCTATATGATAACCAAAATAGTTGAAGCGATATTCGGAACGAAAAGCGAAAGGGATATAAAGAAAATCCAACCTTTGGTAGAGAGGATAAATTCCTTTGAAAGTGAAATAAGGGCTTTGAGCGACGAACAGCTGAAATCCAAAACCGAAGGATTCAGGAATCGTTTGAAGGAAGGAGAAACTTTGGATGATATCTTGCCCGAGGCTTTTGCCTGCATAAGAGAGGCCGGGAAAAGAACTGTGAAAATGCGCCATTATGATGTGCAGCTTATAGGCGGGGTAGTTTTGCATCAGGGTAAAATAGCTGAAATGAAAACAGGAGAAGGAAAAACCCTTGTGGCCACTCTTGCGGCTTATCTCAATGCTTTGCGCGGCGAAGGGGTTCATATAGTTACAGTCAACGATTATCTCGCCAAGAGAGACAGGTTTTGGATGGGACCCTTGTTTGAGTTTATGGGATTGAGCGTTGGCCATATTCAGCATGACATGAGCAATGCCGAGCGCAAGGAAATGTATAACTGCGACATAACTTATGTGACTAACAACGAGGTCGGGTTTGATTATCTGCGAGACAATATGGTTATGTCCGAAGAGGATAGGGTAATGCGGGGAAGGAATTTCGCTATAGTTGACGAAGTGGATTCAATACTGATAGACGAGGCCAGAACGCCTCTTATTATTTCCGGTCCGGCCGAAGAGTCCACGGACAAGTATTATATTGTCAATAAACTCATACCACTTTTAAATGTGAGATTCATTACCGAGAAAGAGGAAATAGACGCAAAAAGAACTGGTGAAGACCTGGGCAAGGGTTATGATGCCATAATAGACGAGAAAAGCCATACTGCCACGCTTACCGAAGAGGGAATACACAAGGCTGAGAAGATACTCGGTGTAGGAAATATGTATGACGACATAAGTTCCGATTGGTCGCATCATATAACCCAGGGTCTGAGGGCCCATCACCTGTTTCAAAAGGATGATGAGTATGTTGTGAAAGATGGCGAGATAGTGATAGTGGATGAGTTTACTGGTCGCCTCATGCCCGGAAGAAGATGGTCCGACGGGCTTCATCAGGCAATAGAAGCCAAGGAGGGACTGAAAATAAAGGAGGAGAATCAGACTTTAGCGACCATAACTTTTCAAAATTATTTCAAACTTTATAAAAAGCTTTCCGGTATGACTGGCACGGCAATGACCGAAGCCAAGGAATTTATGGAAATCTACGGTCTTGACTCCGTGGAAATTCCTCCCAATAAACCGTGCATAAGAGCGGATTATCCCGATAGAATTTACAGAACTGAGAGGGAAAAGTTTAACGCCATAGTAGAGGAAATATCCGAGAGATGGAAAAATGGACAGCCGATTTTGGTGGGAACTCGCTCAATAGAAAAGTCGGAAAAACTTGCGGCTATGCTCCGCGCCAAAGGGATTCCGCACCAGGTTTTAAACGCAAAGTATCACGAAATGGAGGCGCAAATAATAGCGCAGGCCGGCAGAAGGGGAACTGTTACCATAGCGACGAACATGGCAGGGCGAGGCACGGATATAGTGCTTGGCGGAAATCCTCCGGACGGGGAAAACCAGAAACATGTTTTGAGTGTTGGCGGTCTTCACGTGCTTGGCACCGAAAGACATGAATCCAGAAGGATAGACAATCAGCTCAGAGGACGTTGCGCCCGGCAGGGCGATCCGGGAAGCAGCGTGTTCTATGTTTCTCTGGAAGATGAATTGATGAGGCTTTTCGGTTCAGAGAAAATCTCCGCTATTATGGAGCGCCTGGGGATGAAAGAGGGAGAGGTTATTGAATCGGTCATAGTTTCAAAACAAATCGAAGCTGCGCAAAAAAGAGTTGAGGGGATGAATTTTGACGCGCGGAAGCAATTGCTTGACTATGATAACGTGATGAACAAGCAGAGGCAGGCGATCTATGAACTGAGGAATGTGATTTTAGACGGTCAGGATGTGTCCGACAGGGTTAAAAAGATGATTGAAGAAGCAATTTTCGATCAGCTAGAGGCTTATGCTTCGCGGGACAAATCGCCGCAACTCTGGAACATACAGGAATTGAACGTCTACCTCAAGCGGGTTTTCGGTTTTTCGTTTGAAATGCCGGAAGAGGAATTTGAAAAACTTCCTTACGACGATTTTACTAAACTAATAACCGGAGAAGCGCTTAAAATCTATGAGGCAAGAGTGACGGATTTTGAGGATAGAAATGTCGATTTTCAGGAAATGCAGAGAATCCTGCTTCTTCAAATTATTGACAGTATCTGGAAAAATCATTTATACGAACTTGACCATCTCAAGAAAGGTGTTGGATTGAGAGCATATGGTCAGAAAGATCCGCTTATAGAGTATCAAAAAGAGTCCTACGTCCTGTTTGAAAGAATGATTACCAGAATCAGGGACGAAATGGTTGAGTACATTTTCAAGATAAAACTTCCTCCGAAAGTGCTCTCAAGACCGTCGGCGCGGGAGGTCAGGGATGAAAAGGAAGTAAGCGGGCAATCGCTGGAGAGAAAAGGCAAAAAACCCATTAATTTCGCGAATATGAAAATAGGGCGCAACGACCCGTGCCCATGCGGGAGCGGAAAGAAATACAAGAAATGCCATGGGAGAAATAAATAGGGTATAGGGGATAGGGCGCAGGGGGGTAGGCAAAACCGTTGCAGAATGGTCTTTTACTTTGTGATTACGCTTTAAATTGATAATTCTGGTGGCTGATTGGCGACAATTTAATGAAGGAAAACTCTCCTAAAAAAGCATTTTTTTCTTTTTTCCCACACACTATCCACACCCTATACCTTGTTTTAACCTCTCTGCTTTTAATACTTAGTTATCCGAAATTTAATTTTGGGTTCCTGGCATGGTTTGCGTTTGTCCCCTTTATTTCCTGCTTGTGGAAAATAAAAAACGGTAAGAAAGCTGCTTTTTACGGTTTTTTGACAGGTTTGTTTTTTTATTCTGGTATTTTCTGCTGGATTTACTTTACTCTGCGGGCGCCTGGACTCAGCGTCTTTGTTTCCCTTTTTTCATACCTTTTGCTTGCTCTGGTGATGTCTGTGGAATTTGCGATTATTTCCTTAATCGCTTTTTATTTCAAGAAGGTGGGCAGAAAGGTTTTTCCCTATGTTTTCGCTTTCTCATGGGCATCGCTTGAGGGTTTTAAGCTTTTTGTGTCCCAAAAAATCATTTGGTTTCCGTGGTTCCTTTTGGGGTATACGCAATGGCGATATGAAAGTATAATACAAATTGTTTCTTTATTTGGGGTTTCTTTTTTGAGTTTTGCCATCGCCCTAAACGGCGCTCTTATCGGCACGATGCGACCGCGGGAAAGAAACTTTTCATCCGAGATTTTGCGGCTTATTCCGTCCGCCCTTCTTTTTCTTTTCATTTTTGCGTATGGCAAGATTTCCCTTAAAAACAAAGTTTCCTCAGGAGAAAAGATAAGAGTGGTTTTATTGCAGCCTTCGATAGACTTTTATAAAAAGTGGGACGAAAAATACCGGATATGGATAGAAGACAGATTGAGAGCACTGTTAGGCAGAGTCAAGCGCGCAGATTTGATAATATGGCCGGAAAACGCCCTTCCGGGACAGATAGATGAGAAAAAGTATGTTCTTTGGTTTGGCGACATATATGCCGCTCTTAAGGCGGAGAGCATTGTAGGGGCGGTTTCGCAGTTTGATGAGAAGCATGTATCCGCCTTTTTAATTGGTGAAAAGGGGAAAATGATTTCCGCCTATCACAAACGCAAACTTGTTCCTTTCGGAGAGTTTGTGCCGTTAAGGTCCCTTCTCGGGAAGTTTATAAAACCGATAGGGGAATTAGGCGAGTTTGAGCCGGGGGCATTGAAGCAAGATTTGTTTTCCGTTAAAGGCGCGAAAATCGGCGTTCTGATTTGCTATGAGTCTATTTTTCCTTATCTGGCGCAGGGGGATGCCGAAAAAGGCGCCGATGTCTTTGTCAATATAACTAATGACGGTTGGTATCTTGACACGGCCGCGCCTTACCAGCATTTTATTGTAAATATTTTCAGGGCGGTTGAAAACAGAAAGCCGCTTTTAAGAGCGGCAAACAATGGAATATCGGCTTATATCAGCCCGTGGGGAGAGATTTTGAATAAACTTGATTTGAATGAATACGGTCTCATTCGGACGGAGGTTGATGTATACAAGGAAAAGCACAAAAACTATTCAAAAATTTTCTATTTGATGTGCCTTATAATCTCAATGGCTTTTGTTATAGCGGTTGTTTTGGTTTAGGAATTAAGAACGGCCGGTTTTTCAGGCCGGCCGTTTATGCGTTTTCGGTTTCAGAAGGGAAAGACTATCTGGGGGCAGACAATTGAAGGTTCATTGTCAAAATTCGGAAAGGGCCTTTCTATGGGCAGAACATAAGTTGTTCCTCCGGAACATTTGTAAACGCAGGTATCCTTTTCGATTTTCTTGAGAAAGCACGCTTTTATGAATTTGTCCCCGGATTTATTTTGCAGGGTAGATTCTTGATAGAGTTCCCACGTTTCTTTCAGACTTACTGCGCCGTTTACCAGAGATTTAAAATCGTTATAGGTAATCCTGCCAGCGAGGTATAATTTTTCCCATCTTTTAAGTTCCTGTATTCTTTCATTTACAAATTTTCCCCAGTCTTCCTTAAGCAAAGGGTTTTTAAGTTCAGGTTTGACAAAGGAATAGTACTCGGGGGTAAGTTTTTTAAGCTTATTCATTAAGTTTTCAAGTTCCTCCGCCGAGCTTTCAATATTGGAACCGAACCAGTAATCATAATTCTCATGTCCCTCAATAAGCTCTAACTCTTTTTTCAGCGATTTGGAATATTTGCGGACTCTGACTGAGTTTATGAAGAGCCACTGATAAGTTTTGGATTTCAGATTTGCGTGTATTCCTTTTGTCGCACAAAGAAGTTCATTCGTGTAGTGATTAACGCTGAAGGTGAATTCTTCCGGCGCCCTGTTTTTATCGTATGCATTTTCAAGACCCTGCAAGGTTAATGCTATTGTCCTCAATGAACGTGCGGTCATCTCAGCCAGGATAGCGCACTGCTCGGGTGTTGTGGCTTCGAGTTCTTTTGCCGGAGCTGGAAGGGACGGCGCCTCCACTTTTTGAATATTCTGAATGTTTGGCAGGTTCAATTCGCCATTTCGCAGATGGTCGATATTGGCTGCATATATCGGTGCTGATAAGGAAAGCGCAAGAATAAATGTTGTCCTTTTCATTTTCTCCTCCACAAGTTATTTTAGATTATATTCCATATTAATATCTTAAGGTAAATAGCGAACTTTTCCAAGGAACCAAAGTCCTTTCATTTATTATAAAAAGCCCTATTCCAGGGAGGGTCTTTTATTTCAGTTGGCATAGGCCCAACCGCGCAAGTTAGAAGAATCGTTGGATAGGCCTAAAGACCCATTTCAGCATAGGACTTTAGACTAAAAACCCATAGGCCCTTTGACCATTGATACCTGTCAATGATGTATTACACTTTAATAACGGCTTAAAGCCTCCCTTTAAGCCAAATGTTGCAGGAGGAAATATGTTGAAAAAACTGATAATGCCCGTCCTTGCTCTTGGCATGGTTGCTTCGGTTTACGGCGCAAGTCCATTTGACAACGGCAAGGGAATAAATATTAAAGACGCAGTGGCAGATCTTGACATGCAGGTTCCGCCAGCGAGCGCGGCTCAAGCGGAAACCAAGGCCAGCAAGGAATGGACCATAATGGTCTATGTCAACGCCAAGAATAATCTGGAAAGGTTTGGTTTGTCAGATGTTAATGAAATGGAGATGGTCGGTTCGTCTGACAAAGTGAATATTGTTGTGGAACTTGGAAGGATAGACGGCTACAGCAGCGCCGAAGGTGACTGGGTTGAGGCTCGTAGGTACCTTATAAAGAAGGATAATGACGTTAACAATATTACCTCTCCTGCGGTTGAACGTTTAGGAAAGGTGGATATGGGAGACTGGCGCCATTTAGCTGAGTTTGGCAAATGGGCGAAAGCCAATTATCCTGCCAAAAAGTATATGCTTATAGTCTGGAATCACGGCTCCGGCTGGGACAAAAACCTGAAATCCATGATAGACAAAGGCATATCTTATGACGATGAAACAGGCAATCATATAACAACACCTCAGTTGGGCATGGCTATAAAGGAAATAGGCAGGTTGGACGTGTATGGAGCGGATGCCTGCTTGATGCAGATGGTTTCGGTTGCTTACGAGATAAAAGACAATATTACGTATATCGTAAGTTCTGAAGAAACCGAGCCCGGAGACGGCTATACCTACAACACATTTCTTGCTCCGGTTGTGGCCAATCCCACCATGACTCCCTACCAACTGGCGAAAGTCACCGTTGACGCCTATACCGACCATTATGTTTCCGCCGGGTACGCCTGTACGCAGAGCTTTATAAGGACAGCTGCTATAGTGAAACTGCTTGGTTTAATGAATGACTTCGCTTATGCGGTTACAAATAACGTTCCGAGGGAAACCGTAAAAAGTGCCGTAAGCGGGGCCCAAAATTTCGCTGTATCATCCAGCAGGGACCTTTACCATTTTGTCCAGAAAGTTCTTGAAAAATCGGACAATGCCGAGGTTCAGGAAAAGGGCAAGGCGCTTATGAGTTATATAAAGAAAAGTGTTGTCGCTTACCACAGGTACAATAATTCATCTGGCGGCTGGTGGGGACCGGAAATATATGATGATACTCACGGAATAGCGGTGTATCTGCCCGGTTATTCTTACGATTCCGATTACAATGAACTTCAGTTCGCTAAATATTCAAACTGGGACGAGTTCATTCAGTGGTATCTGGCGAAAGAAATATAAAGAAAAAAAGATTGAGTTAAACGGAAAGGGGCAGGCAGTGATACCTGCCTCTTTTTATTTTAATGATGCCTGAACGCGCTTTTTTGTGCTCTATTCAGGTTTTTTGTATAATCTTTACAATATTTTCTTTTCACGGGAGGATATATGAAAAGCAGAGTGGTCATGTTGATATGCTTTTTGATATTTTTTGCCGCGCATCTCGAGGCTCGGAAAAAACCCGCAAACATTCTGTCTGACAAAAATAAAGGGAAAAAATTCTGGACATTATCTGATTTAACTGAAAAATGCCCGGCAGAAGTCAGGACAAGATTTTATAAAAGCCTTTTTTTTGTGAATGGGCATTTGGCGTCAGTAAACACAAAAGGTGTTGGAGATTGTGTTGACTTGAACAAAATGAGTGTTTTAGGGGAGAGACTTGGCAAGTGGGAACGCGACAATTATAATTGTCAATGCAATGAATATAATCGACTTGGTTGCAAAAAAGAGATAAATTGGCTTTGCGACCCCTTTTTTTGTTCGGGGGATTGCGCCCATTCGGAGAAGCGGAGGTATTCTTTCAGGGAAAAGTACATGGGTGCAGAGGAGATATTTGCCAGGGTTCCCCAGGAGGTTGCCAGCCGATTTATAGGTGGGCTTATTCTTGATAAAGGCAGGGTGGAGAAAGTAACCATTGGCAGAGATTTCTTGAAGTATTTGGGGGGGGAAGATATCAAAGAGATAATATCGATTCTAATGGGTTGGAATTGGGAGGTAATAAGAAAAGCCGAAATTATGGAAGATTACATATTGAAACTGCAAGAAGAATCCGGGCTGGATTCAAAACTTTCCAAAGATTTAACCAAAGCATTAACGAAAAAGTATGATGAATTATTTGGCAGTCAAAAACTTAAATTCGAGAAATATGACGATGCCACTCTGCGAAAATTTTGGGGTATATATAAAGGTTTAATTTCGCTCACGCTGAAGAAGAAATATCTTCCTTATGCCGAGGCTGTTTTCAGGAATTTCAGAAACCGGTGTTTTTACGGCAGAAACGAAATGGGCGATTTCGATATTTTGACAAAAGAACTTTTTTCTTTGTATGTTGAACTTGGGAATTTTCCAAGAGCCAGGCAGCTGAAACAGGAGTTTCGCGGGATATTAGAAACCGAGATGATTCCCGATAAGCGTTGAATTTCAGAAACGCGGTTCCGCAAAGCGCCGCGTTAATTTGCTTTTTCAAATGGATTTATCTTTTTTTAGATTGTTTTTGAAATAGGGAATGGTTTTTTTGAGTCCGTCTTCGAGGCTTATTTTAGGTTTCCATTTGAGTTTTTTTGTGGCAATGCTTATATCCGGTCTTCTGACTTTGGGATCGTCTGCGGGCAGGGGCTTGAAAACTATCTTTGATTTGCTTCGGGTAAGTTTCTTTATTTTTTTCGCCAGCTCAATCAACGTTATTTCTTCCGGGTTGCCGATATTAACCGGGTAGTTTATGTTTGACATCAAAAGATTATATATTCCCTCTATCAAGTCAGAAACATAGCATAAACTTCGGGTTTGTTTTCCATCACCGTAAACGGTTAGGGGTTTTTCGGTAAGCGACTGAACCATGAAGTTTGGAACAGCCCTGCCGTCCTGGAGGCGCATATTCGGACCGTATGTGTTGAAGATTCTCGCTATTCTGACCGGCATTTTATGATATCTATGGTATGCCATAGTCATTGCTTCGGCAAACCTTTTCGCCTCGTCGTAAACCCCGCGGGGTCCGACTGGATTTACATTTCCCCAATACTTTTCATTTTGGGGATTTATTAGGGGATCTCCGTAAACTTCGGAGGTGGAAGCCAGCATGAAAATAGCTTTTTTTGCTTTGGCAAGCCCCAGTGCTCTGTGCGTGCCGAGTGCGCCGACTTTTAGTGTCGGTATTGGAAATTTGAGATAATCCATAGGACTTGCGGGACTTGCGAAATGAAGCACCGCGTCCACCCTGCCGGGCACATGGAGGTAGTTGACCACATTGTAATTTATGAACTCGAATTTTTCAGATTTAAAGAGATCTTTCAGATTGTTCACACTGCCGGTAATGAGATTATCTATGGCTATGACCGAATGCCTTTTTTTGATGAAGTATCTTGAAAGGTGGCTACCTAAAAATCCTGCCGCTCCGGTTATTACAATTCTCATAGTTTTAATAAGGATGTACGTTGATACAAAAATAAGATCCGAATTTCATGTTGCAAGATACAAATTTTAGCTGCGAAGATTGCTTTGCATCCCTTGTTTTACACACCTTTCCTATTTACTAAGGTCTTCCAACAGATTTATAGGTAAAACCCATTTTCCGCATAACTTGCGGAACGTAAAGATTCCTCCCGTCTATCAGAATGGGATGTCTCACAAGGGAAAGGATTTTTTTAAAATTGAGGCGCTTGAATTCATCCCATTCAGTCAGGAGACATATGCAATCCGCATTTTTTACGCACGAATAGGGGTCCGGGGCAAATTCAACTCCTTTCAGAACTTTTTTTGCATTTTTTATTGCTACCGGATCATACGCCTTAACTTTTGCCCCCAATTTTTTAAGAGAACCGATTATGTTTATACTGGGGGCAAATCTCATGTCGTCCGTGTTGGGCTTGAAGGCAAGTCCTAAGACTGCCACGCGTTTGCCGCTTAAATTCCATAGTTCTTCCTCAACCCTTTTCACCATCCAATTTTTTTGCTGTTCATTTATATCCTTGACATTTTTTAAAAGTTCAAAATCATAATCTTTTTGTTTGGCCAACCAGTAAAAAGCTTCCAGATCCTTCGGAAAACAAAAACCGCCGAAGCCTATTCCCGCTTTTAGAAAAGAGGAACCAATCCTTTTATCCAATCCCATTCCCTTTGCTATATCATCTATATTGGCTCCTGTTTTTTCGCAGATGTTGGCGACAGCGTTTATGAAAGATATTTTTGTGGAAAGAAACGAGTTTGAAGCGTGTTTTATAAGTTCAGCGCTTTTAACGTCGGTTATCAGCATGGGGGATTTTTTAAGTGGAGCGTATATTTTTCTCATTAAGGATTCCGCCCGCTTGCTGCTGACGCCTATGACCACTCGGTCTGGATTGAGAAAATCCCATACGGCGCTCCCCTCTCTTAAAAATTCTGGATTTGAGGCGACATCAAAAGGTATATTCCTTTTATTAAAGCGGTTGACGGTTTTCTCTATCCACAGACAGGTTTCTACGGGGACGGTCGATTTTTCTACAACTACGGTGTAATCCGTCATGTTTTTGGCGATTTCCTCAGCGACTTTTTCAACTGCTGACAGGTCCGCTGAACCATCGTCCCGGGGAGGAGTCCCCACGGCTATAAAAACTGCTTCGGCCCTTTGTTTATTGTGGTGCAGCCCCTCTTTGACTGAATTGGCAAAAAACAAATTTCCTTTTTTCACATTTTTATTGACAAGAGCCTCAAGACCCTCCTCGTATATTGGTATTATGCCCTTTTTAAGGTAGTTTATTTTTCTTCCGTCGTTGTCGACACAAACAACTCTGTGCCCAATTTCTGCAAGGCATGTGCCTGAAACAAGCCCCACGTAACCTGTGCCTATCATGCATATGTTAATCCTGCTTTTCATTTTTTTCATTGGAATTTGCGTTTAAGATGATTTTGCGTTTTTATCGTCTTCCTCCGTTTCTATTTCCCTGGCGGCAAGAAGTTCTTTAGTTCTCTTTTTCTCAGAGAGTCCAAGGAAAAAAACTGCTATCAGAACAAAGAGAAGGGCAATCCAGTCTTCTTGTTTTGGCATGTGTTTGCTCGGGATTAGTTGCGCTGCTAAAATCGTGGCGCAGGTTCCGGCGATTAATGAGGTTAACCTGTTTGAAAGACCGGCGAAAGTGGCCGTCCGTCCCTTGAACATGAATAAGAAGACCGAGAAAAAGGCGCCTATGCCGAAGGGTATTCCGCCTAAGGCCGCCAGCGCCCATTTCGGATGTGGATTATGAAACGCTTCCTGGAACTGACCGATTACACTTCCCGGAGCCGCGGCTACCGTGAGAATAATTACAGTGGCGATAACAATGGTGGCGCTCGCCGAAATCTGCTCAATAGCGAAAAAACCCTTGTAGTCGTAAATCACGTTTTTCGGCCGGGTGTTTTTGTAATAGTTCATAATGTAAATTCTTATCGCGTAGGAAATTATATACGAGAGGAAGATTGTCATGAAGGCGAAATTGTTTAAGAAATCGAAACCCCCGTGTTTTCCGAGCACGAGTTTTAATGAAATTGCGCCTATCGCGAAAAGAATCGCAACATTTTCTTCCCAATAAACTTTTTTGCGGAGGATTCCCTGATGTATCTGAATGGTATCTACTAACCTGCTTGCGATGATAACGCTTGCGCGCATTATGATCATCGCTACCATAACTGAAACGCCCTTGAAAGTATAAAGAAGAGTAGTCGTGGGTATAATCACTGCGGTCAGAACGCCCGAGGGGATGATGTATAGGAATTCCTTCGGCATTGTTATTCCGAGCACGGTTGTAAAATTGTTTGACTTGAATTTGTACCATTTCCAGATTATAACAAGCGATACGCAGAAAAAGCTGCTTATCAGTGTGGAATAAAGTAGAAATTGTATTCCGCTCATTCCCGGAAAACCGGGATCTCTTGATAAAAAGTGCTTCACAAAATAGCCGGTCAAAATGTAACTGGCAAAATATCCTCCGGCGAGTTGCAACAGCCGCTCGGTTGTGCCTTCATGCGTTTTTCCAAATAAATGACTCCATTTCATTTTGCCTCCTGGCATTCTTTTAAAAGCGTTGTTTCAGAATTAGAGTGCGTATGGTTAATAATATACGAAATAAAACAATGCCTGTAAATATTGGCTTTGCCCCGCAAATTATTCTGCTCTCTTCTTTTTAGGCATTTCCAGTGCTTTCTTGATTTTGAGTTCCAACGTGTCGAGGTCGAAAGGTTTTACCACATAGTCGGCGGCTCCGAAAAGCAGAGCATCATTTAACGTAGCCGCGTCGCTGAGCCCGCTGACCGAAATAATCGGTATATGTGAAGTCTTTGGATTTGAGCGAATTTCCCGCATAAGGCTTATTCCGTCTATTGACGGCATCATTATATCCATCAGGATTATATCCGGCAAATCCTTTCCTTCCAATAGATATTCCTTTGCCTTTTTTGGGTCAATAAATGTCTTGATATCATAACCTTTTGCGCCAAAGCCCGATTCGTATATGTCAAGAATGACCTCGTCGTCGTCTATCGCGAAAATTCTGATATTTTTTTCCATCGCTAAAATATTGCTGTCTCTTATACACATCTCCGAGCCCACGAG
>CALEIX010000310.1 GCA_937898825.1 uncultured Elusimicrobia bacterium
AAAAGAAAATAACTCTATAAGCTCAAATAACAATAATCGCTTAGAAAGATTGGTTAACCCTAAAAAATTTAAATTTGGAACAGTCATAGATACAAATGGAAAGAAAAAAAGAGAAGATACCTATAAAATTATTTCTATATCTGCTCCTGATGAAATAATGCTTGATTCAGGACAAAAAATAAAATTACTTGGAGTGTTGCCTATTGAAGAAGATGATGATTACAAGAATGCGGCAATTTCATTTTTGAAGAATTTAACATCAAGGAATAAGGTATTTATAAAATATGATGAACAAAAGTTTGACAATGCAAAAAATCTTTTAGCTTATGTTTATTTACAAAACAAAACATTTCTGAATGCGAAACTGATAAAAAATGGTCTGGCAAAATGTGATAAAAAATTAAATTTCAAATTTAAGGATAGATTTATTAAATATGAAGAAGAAGCAAAACAACTAAAAGTCGGCATGTGGAAAAAGGAAGGATGAATTATGCCAAAGGAATGGATTTTGAATAGTGCTATAAATAGATGGGGTCTTCAGAAAAAGAAGATGGTCGGAGCAGTATCTGATGAAATCAGAAAATGCTCGCCAAAGACCGTTAAAGACTGGGAACAATATTACTATAAAAACGTTTATCCAAAAGAACGTCTCATTGAAATAGGGAAAAAACTTTATATAAAAATAACTGAAGTTTTAAGGGCAGAAATAGATGATATTAAGGAAGAAGATTGTATAGATTATGTCGTCAATTTAGTCATAAACCGGACTTTTGACGGCTACATGACAGAAAAGAAAACAATCTATGAACAACTACAGGATATTTTAGGAGTAAAAATTGAACCTGCTCCTGACGAATGGGACAGATTATTCAATGTTGATTTTTTCATTAAAATTAAAGATAGATTTATTGGGTTACAAATCAAACCAGCGGGATATGCTTTTATTACACAGATAATAAACGAAAGAAAAAATCAGGAAGCAACGCATAATAAATTTACAGCCAAATATGGCGGCAAAGTATTCTATGTAATTTCGATAAAAGAAGGCGATAAGAAAAAGATATATAACACCGATATTATTGAGGAAATAAAACAAGAAATAGAACAGCTTAAAAAATAGTTTTATGCTAAGTTATTTGATTTCATCTGGTTTTTCTGGGCTGGCAAAGGTAAGATGTTGTCGATAGGCTATCCGAGGGTTATCAGGGCACCCATGCCGCGTTTATGGTAAAGCTTCACAAGAAGGCTTATTTCCGTAGCTTGTAGGGTTCGCCTGCCGTCAACGACTACCCGAAGTTTTTTATCAGTCAACATCATAACAAGATAAACCCCGCTACAGAATTTGGTTTTTTCGTTGGATATTCACTAGTATAATCAATATTAAGAAAAGAAAATGAACAAAGCAAAAGCCATTATTTTTATTTGAGACCATCCCAGTTTACGTTACGATTCTCAAACGTGCTCGAAGCGCCTATTTTAAAACGTGCCTTTCTTAAATGCCTTCTTCCGTCCAGATAGTTTAAGATTTCAACAGCCGTTATCACTTTGTCTTTTGACTTGAATCTCAAAGCCGCCACAATTCCATTCGCTGTTTCTTTAACAAAAGTTGCCGAAACTTGTTTACCGAATATGGAAGTCGCCGCTTTCTGAACCCCTTTCTCAACCCCGTTCGTCAAAGCTACACACCCCCTGCTGACGCCGGGCACGCGACACCACGGAATTAAAACAATTATTGTCGCCCCGGCGTTGAGCGCCATCACGACACCGCTCGGATTGCACTGAAAGGTCTCTTGAACCACGTTCATTCCGCCCAGCATTATGAATCCCGCCGGACCTGCCAGCATAAGCCCGTTCATCATTATAATTTTACCCAGAATTGTTCCGGTCAACGCGGAGCCGACGGCGTCAATCGCCTGTCCAATGCGATTAAAGGGATGCCCGTTCTGCGCCAGATAAGCGTTCACGCTGCCTCTCATGTCGTAAACATCTTTCCATTCCATTTTCACACGCTGCCCGGGCCGCCTGGCAAGCTTTCTCCCTACAATATCCTCCGCCATAAGCCATACCACGTCTTCCCTCTGCAAATCCTCGGGAATGCCTGCTGCGTCAAGTAATCTCTGAACAGCTGTTTCCATGGTGCAAAAACGTTCGGTTTTACCTTGCGCGGCAAATGGCCTACCGGGAAAAGCAAATAAGGAAAACACGTAAACCGCCAAAAACGCAAATATTGCTACTCTTTTCATTTATCCTCCGGTCCCGGGATTCAACATTGAAAAAAAGTATTTCTCAATTAAATTGGAAATAAAAGTCATAAAACCGTTTTCCACGGTAAGGTCATTCGGACTGGTTACTTTCCGGGCATTTTCTATAAGTTTGTGAAAAGCCCTGTCAAATTGACGCACAGAATCTTTTCCTAAAACATTTACATTTATTTCAGTGTCGTATTTTTCGCTGCGGGGATGCATATTGTAAGAGCCTATGGTGGCGAACGCACCGTCAACTGTCATAAATTTGGCATGCAGGTTTTCGCCTTGATTAAGGTAAATATTGACCCCCGACGGATATATGGCGGCCAAACTTCTTATTATCGGCACGGCCGCTTGTTTGGCTTCAGAATCTATGCTTTTAGAGGTATTTGTAATTATATTCACTTCAACGCCGCGCCTGGTGGCGTCAAGAATGGCCTGGCGCAAAGCAGGTATGGCTATAAAATATGAATTTGCGATATTTATTCTTCGTCTTGCTCCATAAATGCTTTTTAATATGGAATCCAGTATGCCCTTCTGGCCCGGCGGATTCTGAAACACCACTGCCAGCTCAGCGGAACCATTTTCAAATTTGTCGCTTTTAACCTTTTTCAAATCTATTCTGGAAAGGGGAGATGAAGCATACGAATTCCACTGCCCGGCATAGATTTCAAGGGTTTCGTTTACCGCCGGCCCGGAGTAGAAAACATCAAAATCCTTCCATTTCGGTCCCGCCGGGTCCCTGTGCGAATAAGCGTCTCCAATATTCATTCCCCCCACAAAAGCATATTTCCCGTCCACAATAAGGATTTTAGCGTGCCATATATCAAGCAATCTCCCCTTTTCCCAATACCTGAGAACTTCCACGCCTGCCCTTTCCATGCGGCGCAATACTCTGCGCCCGTGAATTACGGCGATTTTCCAATCAACCAATACCTTTACATCTACACCCTGTTTTTTCTTGGCTATTAGCAAATCCGCAGTTTGATTTCCTGTAATGTCGTCATGAAAGGAATAAACCGATATATATATGCTTTTTTTC
This sequence comes from uncultured Elusimicrobia bacterium, assembly GCA_937898825.1. Taxonomy (GTDB): domain Bacteria; phylum Elusimicrobiota; class Elusimicrobia; order Elusimicrobiales; family UBA9959; genus CALEIX01. The sequence continues at coordinate 3,289 of CALEIX010000310.1, forward strand.
GCCTCCGACATCAATTTGTCTCTCATGGCAAAAGACTCCGGGCCAAAGAGAAGCTTGATGCTGTTTGCGCCGGTGAATTTTGAACTGGTGAGATGTGCCA
>CALEIX010000311.1 GCA_937898825.1 uncultured Elusimicrobia bacterium
AGTTTGCTCCCACGACCCAATGCGGGAGTGGTTTATGGTCGTCATTCGTCGCTTATCCGCCACTACCCTCCATTACTACTTTGGAGGGCAGGCTGCTTCGGCGGACAGACTATTCCTCACGCCTTGTTTCGTTCCAAAATTAACTCTGCCAAACTATCAAATATTTATTGGACAGAGCACTAATGTATTTCAAAAGTCAGGGTTGCTGTATAATTCAAGCTATCGCACTTATTCTTCATACTTTCAGGAGGCGCCTCTTTAACGACTGCCTTGATTAACCATTGCGACCAATGCAGAATTCTTATCTCAGCCACACCTTCAGAATTTGTGCTTGTTGCGTAGGCGAAATCATCCCCGCTTGAAAAACCAGAGTATACGGCATAAATCCTGGCAAACCTCGCGGGCCTTCCTTTAAATAAAACTTTTACGGGCAAAAAATCCCCAACTTTAAGTTCATATGGATTTTCCAGCGGAATCAGTTCCAATTTATGTCCCACTGGATTTGAAAAGGACTGGTTTTCCCAATTCCCCGCCACAATCAAGGCTTTGGCGTATTGGGCGGAGTATGAGCTTAGAATAACTTTTTTTAAGCCGGTTTTCGGGCCGAATTTATGATGAATTTTTCCATTTTTCACATACATGGTGTAAAAGCCGGGTTTTCGCGTCGCGCTTATGATATATCCGCCTTTTTCTTTTAAATCCAAAACGGTCATTAAAAATCCTTTAAATTGAGGTTTAAGTTTTTGCTTTCTCCAGCGAGGACTGATAAGGAAAAATTCATCCAAATCGCTCATGTCCAAAAAATCATCAATCGGATAATGATGCCCCCATCCGAAATATATCTTGGTTTCCGCGCTTCCTTCACAGAAAGTCGGCGAATACTCAGACGCGTTTATCCAGAAAAGATGCGGGAAAACAGGTTTTGAAAGCAAAAACAACTCTCCTAAAAAGACCAGGAAAACAATCAATTTTTTCATTTTATCCTCCCTCTGCGCTTTGACATTTAAAAGATTTCACAGCTATAGCAAATTCTCCCCTTAGCCTAAACCCAACATTTTTCCGCCTTGATAAATCAGAAAGCTAATCATCCACGCGATGCAACTCGTATAAAAAATGGTAAAGATCGGCCATTTCCACGAATTAGTTTCTCTCTTGATAACCGCAACTGTCGCCACACATGGAATGTACAACAACACAAAAACCATAAAAGAATAGGCAACCAGAGGATTAAATTTTTTCTTCCCGGTGCTATCTATTTCATTTTGAAGTGCCTGGCGTAAACTTAGAGACTTCTCATCGGCTTCTCCCACCGAATAGAGTGTGCCCAAAGTTCCGACCACTATTTCCTTAGCCACAAAACCTCCTATCAATCCCACGCCGATTTTCCAATCGCCGAAACCCAATGGCTTAAATACGGGAGCTACTGTTTTGCCCAAAATTCCGGCATAACTCTTCTCAAGTTTTTCTTTCGCTTTCTCATTTTCCAATTTTTTCGCTTCTTCCGCAGAAGCGTTTTTAATCAGTATATCGTAATTTTTCGAATAACAAGGATTAAACGGAAAATTGCTCAAAAACCAAACCAGCAAACAACCCGCGAAAATAATCGTGCCTGCTTTCCTCAAATAAAGGTAACCTCTTTCCCACATATGAATCAGAACGCCTTTTAAAGTAGGCAATCTGTAAGGCGGAAGTTCCATTACAAAAGGCGCGGCTTCTCCTTTCAACAAATACCTGCGGAATATTGCAGCCATGCCAATGGATACCGCCACTCCTAAAAAATAGATGGAAAAAAGGACATTGCCTGCCATTTCCTCCGTGAAAAAAGATCCTATAAACAACGTATATACCGGCAGACGCGCCCCGCAACTCATAAAAGGATTTACAAGTATGGTAACAAGTCTGTCCCTTTCATCTTCTATGGTTCTGGCAGCCATTATGGCCGGCAAATTGCATCCAAATCCCAAAAGCAGGGGTATAAAAGAGCGTCCGTGCAGACCGATTTTATGCATAAATTTATCCATAATGAAAGCGGCCCTGGCCATATAACCGGAATCTTCCAAAACAGCCATGGCGAAAAAAAGCAAAAATATGATTGGCACAAAAACAAGCACGCTACCCACTCCTCCGATCACTCCGTCCACCAGCAAAGACTGAAGCAGCCCTGAAGGCAATAATGAACCCGCTAAATCACTGACTTGTTCCTGTCCCATTTCAATTAAACTCATCAGAGGCTCGCTGAAGGCAAAAGTGAATTTAAACAGAACCCACATCAAAAACAAAAAAATGGGAAGCCCCAAAATTCTGTTAATCAAAACACTGTCGATCTTGTCGGAAAGACTATGGCGGGCTTCGAAGGTTTTTCTGACGGCTTCCGAACAAATACCGCTTATGAATCCGTACCTGCCGTCGGCTATTATGGCGTCGGGCGTGTCGCCGAATATATCGTTTAAATACTTTTCGCTTTTTTCTTTCTGCTGAAGTATTTCTTCTCCGTATTCGCTTTTTTTTGCCAATTTTTTCACCACATCGTCACCCTCCAGAAGTTTGAGAGCAAGCCAGCGGGATGGATATTTTTCCGACAAAGTCGCGTCTTTTTTGATGATATCTTCAATCTTGACCGCTTCCCTTTCTAATTCTTTATCGTATTTTATCTCAATTCCGGGAAAATTCTTTCCGCTTTTGAAGACTTTGACCGTTTCTTCAAGAATTTCCTTCATACCCTTTTCTTGGGAGGCGACCGAAAACACCACCGGCGAATTCAGCAATTCCTGAAAGCGTTTTTTATCAAAAGTAAAGCCCTGTCTCTCGGCCATGTCTATCATATTAAAAACCAAAACAACGGGGACACCCAGTTTCATAAGCTGCACGGACAAATACAAATTTCTCTCAAGATTCGAAGAATCGAGAATATTGACGATAACATCGGGTTTCTCTTCAATAATGAAATTCCGGGCTACTATTTCATCTATGGAATGCGCAGTAAGGCTGCTGTCTCTTATACACATCTGACGCTGCCGACGAATTAGACGGTGTAGATCTCGGTGGTCGCCGTATCATTAA
>CALEIX010000312.1 GCA_937898825.1 uncultured Elusimicrobia bacterium
GACAGATATTGCGCGATGCGACTTTGCAACCCGTATATAAAAATCAAACAACTATGAAGACTTCCCGTGAATTTTAATTATCTCATCAAGTTGCTTTGCCGCGTAAATTCTAACCCTGGGATTTTTTATTTCTTTTATCCAGTTTCTCACTTTGCTAAAACTGAAATCTCGTGGAAAATAAAGTTCGGGGAAATATGAAAATCTTTTCCCTTTATACGCAGAGACATAAAAACAATCGGCCAAAGCCTTTTCAGGTTCGGCTATAAGAAAATCCATGCCGCTCTTATGCCAATTAAATCCTTTAAAGAAATGCGGAGATATTCTATGCACTACAAAAACTCCTATGGCAGTGCGAATTTTCCTCGTATGGGCTACTGAAGCCAATGTTACGCTTTGAGGAATCTGCTCTATTATGCCGTAAATATGCAAAGCGCTTGTAAAAGAAACATATGCTCTTTGCTTGCGCAACAGATACGGAACCGCCAAATAAAGACTGGGAGAAACATTGCCCTCATACCATAAGCCGTGAGAAACCCTGGTTATAAGACCTTGCCTGAGTAAAAAGGATAATCCTTGAGAAACCGCCGATCTGGACTTGCCGGAAACACGGCTTAATTCATCGGTTGAAAAAATCGGTTTTTTAAGCGATTTGATATATGCCATTAAAGTTTTATTTGCCACGCAAACTCTCCAATTCTTCAATAAATTCCAGTGTCTTTAATTTTATCTCTTCCCACTTTTCCGGAGAAGAATAAATTCTCCTGTCCTCATCGGACAAATACGCGGCTACCGTATCATTAAAATTTTCAAATTCCAAACTTAAAATATTGTTCTTTATTTTGGCCATTTCTTCTCCCCTCGGCAATAATTCGATCTTTATGCCGGAAGGAGATTGCGCGCTGAGAATATACAAATCAAACACGTCCCTGGCCTGGATAACGCTTCTCGCCAGCAAAGCAAACAGTTTTTGTGCCATCGCCGCACAAGCCGGATAATGCGGAATAATGAAAGGAACCATATTATACTGACGCAAAACATTTGGCGGCACGGTTTCGGTTACCGGCGCGCCCCAAAAACCGCGTCTTGAAAACTCCACTTTTGTGAAATAATCCTCTCCCGAATTCGTTATCAAATGCATCTTAAAGCGTTGAGTAGTCAAAGTTTGTTTTGCCGTTTTCATATCCGGAAAAATTATTTCATCTATACCGTAGGTTTTTAAATTGGCCTCAAAGGAGGGTGAGTTTAATATCCGCAAAACCCGCTTTTTTATTGAATTCACCGGCAAAGTTTTAATGTCCAAATCCATATCCTCGGAATATCTTATGCTTTTAAAAAACAATCTGAGATTGACGCCGCCTTTCAAAGCCCATAGATTGCCGGGTAAATCCGCCGCCAAGAATCTGAGAAATTCAAGATGAAATATTTCCCTCAATTGTAATTGCGAATACATAATATGTATTATAATTTAGTTGCAACTAAATTTCAATACATATTTACTTCCGCCGCAAATTCAAATTAAATCTCAAAGCCCATTTATAAAAGGGCTCAGCTTTTATTTTAACCCCGGAAATCGTCCGCTCAAATTCTTCATCCAATGTGATCAAATAACCCTTTTTAATCTTTAAGCAATGACAGGCTTCAATCAACCCATCAATCTCGCGCCTTCTTGTCAGCTCATCGGTTAAATCGCAACATACCTGATAAGCCTCTTTTTTTCCGCCATCCGTGACTCTGATAAAATCGCATTCCTTCTTATTCTTATAAAAGTAAATCTGAGAGCCATTGGAGCGAAATTGCATAAAAACGGCATTTTCAAGCATAACTCCCTTATTTTCAGAAAAATTAAAACTGATCGCGTTAGCCAAACCATTATCCGCGATATAAATCTTTTTTTCACCTTTTTCCCGTTTAATCGCGGAAAAATTATATTTGTGAAGCGGAAAAAAGAAATACACGGAATTCAGCTCAGCAAGCAGGTGATAAAGCAAATTCTTATCTATTTTATATCCCTGGGATTTCAGTTCATTGTAAATTTTATGTATGGAAACCGGCATTGAAATACAAGACAAAAGCCGCTTCACAAAATATTTAAGCAAATAAGAATGAGACTTCCGCTTATACCGCTCAATAATGTCCTTAAAAAGCATTACATTGAAATATTCCTGGAGAGTTCTCATGTGCAAATTCTTATCAAGAAAACAAATTTCCGGAAAACCGCCCTGAGATAAATATTCCCGTGATTTTTCAACTATTTTCGCTTTATTTCCAATATTGTAGATATCCGCTTCCATATTTGAAAAGGATAAATATTCGGAAAATGAAAGAGGATAAACCTCAAAATTAAGCGTTCTGCCTCTTAACGCGGTAAAAATATCAGTGCTTAAAAAAGCGGAATTTGAACCGGTAACAAAAATATTTCTGGACACATTGTCATAAACGCGCCTAACGAATTTTTCCCATCCTTCAATATTTTGTATCTCATCAAAAAAGAAATATACCTGTCTCTTATACACATCTCCGAGCCCACGAGACCTCTCTACA
>CALEIX010000313.1 GCA_937898825.1 uncultured Elusimicrobia bacterium
GGTCTCGTGGGCTCGGAGATGTGTATAAGAGACAGGTTTTTATGCCAATCTTTTAGCGACTCTATTTTTCTCATTTGCGAAATACACCGCCGCCGCAATATCAATATAAACGGACCTATTTTGCCGTAGGACCATTTTCAGTCAAAAATCTGGTCTTTCAGCCCTTATATTTTGTGCTATTTTTGCCTATTCTATATTATAGGAATGAAAAAGAGCTTAGTCACTGGTTTAATCCTGATTTTCACCGCAAGCGCTTTTTTAGCCGCTGGCGATTGGGAGAAGCATGAGGAGAAAATAAAAAGAGTTGCCGAGGAATTGGGACAGTTGCGCTATGAGGATTTTTACGCTGTTGAAATGGAATTGGAAGATCCCGCGCCCCGCAGCGCAAATATCGAGGAGCGCGGCATCAAATTGGAAAAATCTGAAGTGCCCCCGCCGCCTAAGGAAACAAGGAGCGAGAAAAAATCGTTCTTTTCTAAATTGTTCGGCGGAATCAAAAGATTCTTCTCAAATATTTTCTCAAAAATAGGCAGTTTCTTCCAATCGCAGGAAGCGCCCGACAAAAACTCACCCGAATACAGAACACATCTGGCTGAAAAAATAAAAGAATTGTATAACAAATACAAAATAGAGACTCTACGCAACGGAAAAGACACCGACAGAGCAAAGAAAATTTTAAGCCAATACACTGAATTGTGCAAGGAATACGAAAATTTGCGGATTTCTGAAGAAGAGAAAGAACCGGATTATTTCATGGAAGAGATAAGTCTGCCCTCCGGCGGAATCCAGATAAGCGGCTTTTACGCCAAATTAAAAAGGGCCTTCAGCGGCGGGAAAATTACTCTGGACGATGTTGCGTTGAATTTCAGGGAAACTTTCAGCAATGATCTTGAACCTCTAGCGGGAAGAGACGCTTTCTGGACAAGCCTTGTCAGAGATATTAAAACCGCCAAAAGCTCCATAAATATTCATATATTCGGCATGCAGGCAGATAAATGGGGATGGGAATTCGCCCGCATTTTGGCGGAAAAAAGCCGGCAGGGAGTGGAGATAAAAATACTGGCAGATCTATACGGCGCCCGGATGACATGGTACCGCAGGTACGCCAGCCGTCGGCTTTTTGATTTTTACCGGGAAAACGGCGTGGACTTCGTCTTTTACAAAGCAAGTTTAAACCCTTTCAATAGCAAATTTCTTCACTTTGACCACAGGAAGTACTTCATCATAGACGGAAAAATCGCCTACAATACCGGCTACACCATTGAAAGACACATGAGGGAGGAGATGTTTGACATAGGTGTAAAAGCCAGGGGGCCGATAGTAAACCAAATACAGGCATCCTTTTTTCTTAATTATTTCTCAAACGGCGGAAAGGCAAGGCAAAGAAACTTTGGCGAATTTTACAGGAAATTTTTCCCGGCGTCTTCCAATCCGGGAAATATGCACGCCCATCTCGCGATAAATGTGCCCAACAGGCAGCACAGAATCACCGAGTCATACTACCAAAAAATTTCAAACGCACGAAAAAGCGTTTATGTTATCAATCCCTACTTTACCGATAACAGAATTGTCAAATCCCTCATCAGAGCGAAAGAAAACGGAGCCGAGGTCAATGTCATCCTTCCGTACAATCCCGAAAATCCGCTCAATTCAAAAAACACCACTTACCATGCATGGCAGTTGGCAAAAAGGGGAGTTAAAGTTCACCTGTTTCTCGGCCCGGAAAAATTTGGCAGGCTTCATGCAAAGGGAATCTTAGTGGACGATGAATTCGTTTCAATCGGCAGCTGCAATATGGATAAAATGGCGTTGTATCAAAATTATGAGCAGAATATAGAAAGTCGTGACGCAAAATTTGCCGAAAAAACGAAGAAAAATATTTTTGAATACGCGATGAAATACTCCGCTGCCTTCCGCCAGCCGCAGGGCTTTTTTGAAACCGCTCAAATAATAACAACTGGAGCGTTTTCCGGTCTGTTCGACTTTATAAGCTGACAATTATAAAAACGCACGTGGGCGCGGTTTTCAGTCTTTTATTTCAAATTCAATCCTGATATCCGGATGGAGACTCCTGTGAACAGGACATGTTTTTACGCAAGCGAGAAACTTTTGCTTTAGATTAGCCGGCACCTTGCACTTTAGCCTTATTATGCATTTGAGTTTTTCCACCATTCGGGGGCTTTGCTTCATATATTTCTCTGTTTCAATGGTGCAGCCGCAAAAGTTGACATTTTCCTTTTGCGCGACTTTGGACATTATCGTGAGTATACACGAAGAAAGAGACGCGGCAAGAAGATCGCTCGGCGAGAATTTTCTGCCTTTTCCTCCGTTGTCAACGGGTAAATCCGTTATTATCCTGTCTCTGCTTGGTCCATGCTCAAGTTTTACCCGGCTGTCTCCTATATATTCTGCCATTATCTTTACCGCCATAACGCACTCTCCTATCTCATTATTTCAATCTGCCCCATGGAGGGCTGGGGAACAAGAGCTCTGCTTACAGCGCCTATGCCCTCGCCAACATATAGAGAAGCAATCAAAACAACGCTTGAAAGGAGAATTCCTATAGCCACATTCCCCTTTTCGAGTTCCTTTCCCGCTTGAAGTTTTTTGTCCAATTTTCCAAATAGTCTCAGGGTCACGGATATCGTTATCACCGCCAGAATCATTGAAATTGCCAGATGCCCAAGCGAAATAAAAATTAGTTTCACTATCCCGACATTGCTCTCCGCCGGAGAAGACATATACAGGCGAAACATGCTTATAACCGTTTCCATCCCTTTGTGCAGCATCATGGATGCGCAATATAAAATTGTTGCGACTAAGATTCCAACTGCCGCATTACCCTTTTTAATTTCCGCTTCCATGTCAAAGTCTGGATTGGCCCTGATGAAAATTTTATAGGTAATGACAATAACCAGCCCTGTCATTACCACTGCGAGGATGAATTCAAAAACGCTTATCCAGATTCTTATGTTGAACATCTTTCCTCCTCCGTCATCCTAAAAATTAAATTGGCTCTATTTTAAAGCTGCTCCGCCGGTCTATTAAAGCCATTGTATTATCTCCAACCCTGCCGGGTTCAAGCCAGGCCGGCCCGGCCGCTTCTATCAAGACATATTCCGCTCCGTTGTACCTGACGAAAAGATCCCTCTTGCCAGGCACCCGTTTTATTGCAAAGAGGTAATGATGAGGTACTGCCACACCAACCAGATGAACACCACTCCAGTTTGAAAGCACTGCCATGGCCAGAGCAGACTTCGTGTCGCAGTCGCCCCAGCCTGAAAGCATTGCCCTTGCCGGAGGCAAAACACCGCCGGTATGCTTGCCGTTCTCCACCAATGGAGGCACTTTGTAAAGCAGGGCCGTTTGAACCATTGAAACCACTGCGCCTATGGTATCATATGAATCATAAGCGCGCTGCCTCGATATTTTCTGAAATGTCCTCGCAAGTAAATTCATTATCCTTTTATTTCTTTTCGCAATGGAAGGTATATCAGCCTCCACTTTGTTACCCGGCAATAATTTAAACCCGCGCGATTCCAAAAATTCTTTCAAATTCCGGTTAAATTCAGCGTCGGCAAGTTTCAATGCCCTCTGGGCTGCGGATTTTCCGCCTATATCGTACGCCGCTTTCCAGACCTGCCTGCGCGTTCTTTTTCTTTCCTGCCTCAATGTTTCTATTTCTGAATCCTTGTAACCATACCCCGAGACATATCTCCTGTATTGTTTCTCTGCCATTGAAAAAGAAACGGATATCCTGTCCCGATTGAAATTTATAAATTTGTAGTGCGCACTTATCCTGCCTTTGCTTTTTTCAATTTTCCTAAAGGCGCGGCTTTCTCCGCGTGCACTCTGCTGACGGAAGATTTTTTTTGCAGCACAATAAGATATGATTTTACTTTCCCATTGCCGGCAAATATAAAGCGTTTGCGCAAATGCCGGCATCAAAACGCATGTCATAAAAACAAAAAACGAAGGTTGCTTCATCGCCGGTTTATTTCCCGCATCTACCTGAATTTCATCCCCCCGATATTTATATTGGTCATTGCGCCTGCGGTGGCGGGATTGTTCATGAGAGCGTTCATTATATTTGGATTAGAAAGAAGTTTTCCGAGTTCAGGATTTTCAGAAATTATCTGGTTTATCTTAGATGGGTCTTTCACCAAACCGCTTATGGCAGGTGAATTTATAATTTCACTCATCAGTTTACTCGATGCGATGGTATTTACTACAGCTGGACTGTTCAACGCCTTTTGCACCACAGGATTTGACAGGAAGTTGTTAACCGCATTGGTTTTTGTAATGTAATTTGTGAGTTGCTCGGGACTTGAAAGTGCTTTTTTTACAGTGCCTCTTTGCATAAACCCTTTTACCACAAGAGAGTTATTGAAAAGGGCTTTCATGACCTTGGGATTGTTCATAACCTTTCCCAAAAGAGAGGTCATATAACCTTTCTGAGAGCCTATAGACATGTATTCCCGCATTTTTACGCTTAGGTAGCTTGCACTTTTGCGGTTGCCAGAACTTTTTTTCCGAGCTCGCTTTAAATCTGCACTCGTACTGCGCCGGGAATCAGTTCTCACTGTTTTTTTCCTGTTTTCGTCTTTATAATCCGCAGTTTCCCCCTCGGTTTTATATCTGACCGTGTATGAAAGGTCATGAAGATTCGGAGTATATGAATCAAGAACGGAACTTTTTTTGAGCTCGCCTTCATCCGAAGCAAAAGCCCTGTATTCTTCGCTCGTCAACGAAACATCGGGAGAAGTTATTTTTTTATGCCATTTATACAGGGGATATGCCAAAAGGAGATAGAGCGGACTCAGGTACAAAAGTATCCACCAGCCGCTTCTCGTTTTATTTTCATTCGCCATATTTCATTCCTCTCGCGTTCAAACACATCCGCGCACTCCCCTCCCCCTAATTACCTAAATTCCCTAATTATCTAATTGCCCCGCTAAATAGTTTACCAGCCCATTAAGTGTTCTGTCAATATTTTTGGTAGAATTAAGTTTGTGTTGGTTAATTTAATCCTGGTAATATCAAATTTATTGCAAAGCTATTTCCTGTTTATAGGATTATTTTACCTTTTTCTCTCGATTGCTGCTATCCTGATAAAGAAAGAAACGCCTTCAGCCAATCCGGGCAATAGGTTCGCAGTTATTGTGCCGGCATATAATGAAGAAAGAACGATTAAATTTACCATTGAAAGTTTGAAAAAACAAAACTATCCCGAAAAACTTTTTTCCATTTTCGTCATAGCGGACGGCTGCACAGACAGAACAGCGGAAATTGCGGAAAAAGAGGGCGCCCGCGTTCTCCTGCGCAGGCGAGAAGAAAACACCCTTCAAAGCAAGGGAGCGGCACTAAAATGGGGTACTGAGAAAATATTGAAAGACGAAACCTTCACCGCCTTCTGTTATTTTGATGCAGATTCCCTGGCTCATCCCGACTTCTTAAAAAGGATGAACGATCACTTAAACACTGGAGAGAAAGTGATTCAGGGCAGGCAACTCGCGAAAAATACCGGCGGGTGGCTGGAAAGAATACTCGCAGTTGGACATTTGATTTCTAACATTTTCTTTCAAAGTCCGAAATACGCTCTTGGAATGTCCGCGACTCTTCACGGCAAGGGGATAGTTTTTTCCAGGGATTTGATAAACAAATATCAATGGGACGAAGATTGCTTAACAGAGGACCTTGAAATGCAAATGCGCCTTATAACGGACGGCGTTAGAATAACATGGGCCAGGGAAGCGGTAATATATGACGAAGAACCTTCGAGAATTTCCCAATATATTCGCCGTTCCGTTAGATGGACAAGGGGTTCCCTGGACGTGGCGCGAAAACACCTTTTCAATTTAATTAAAAGGGCTTTTTGTGCAAAAGATATAAAAGCCATTGAAGGAGCAATTTATTCCTTGAATGCCTATCGTCTGTCATTGGTATTTCTTACATCGGTTCTGGCGTTCTATACAAAAGACAATTTTAATATTATAATATGGTTATACAGGGCGCTGCCGGGCAGCGAACTGACATTAAAGTTTTTAAACTTTTTGCCTTTGTTTTTATATCCGCTGGCCGTGCTTGTGAAAGAAAGATTCGACTTGAAAATGACGGCGGCTTACTTTATGCAGCCAACACTCGGGATATTGAGAATTCCCGTTTTTATATCGGGCGTGTTTCAGGACAGAAGGACATGGCTTAAAACCACGCATGAAAGCAAGATCAGAATAGGAGATATAATTCAGGAGGAATAATGAAAAAAGTCGTTTTAATTTTCGCTATCTTCTTTTTGCCGCTGTGCATTGGGGCAAATGAAGTAACTATCAAGGATATACCGGATCCCATGGCAAAGCGCCGGCTGAAAGTGCAGAGACCCGACGGAGAAAAACTTTTGCTTGCCATATCAGCCAAACTCAAACTCAGTTCAAAACAGCAGGAGAGAATCCTCAAAGCGATAAACAAAGAAACGGAAAAGTTTGACGATATCTTCAAAGAATACAAAAAGGCTCGGGAGCAGGAAAAGAAATGGCGTTTCAAGATGAATGAACTCAGGCACCGGATGCTTAAATTGAATATGAACATTCCGGAAATTTTAAGGCAGTTCCTGGACGAAGAACAGAAGGAAGTGTTTGACACCATGATTGAAAACTCCATGGCTCCGAAAAAAAGGAAGAAAAAGAGAAAGGTCCTAAAAAAAAGGCGACCGCCCAAAAGCAAATTGGGAAAGGTTCTCAAAAAGAAAATTCCACCACAGAAAAAGCAGAAAAAACCATTGGAAACTCCCGAAGAAGAAGAGGAAATTCTTGACAGCTATTATCCCTAAACATACTATTGAGCCTCACTAAATCCAGGTCTGGGTGCTTGCACTTACTTCCTGCCACGATTGTTTGACCAGAATCACGTTCAAGGTAGGAAGTTCTAAGTCCTCATCATAGAAAACCATCGTGTTGCCGGAACCGCTTACATTGCCAACAACCCACAACGCCCCGTAAATGTCAGAATCACCGGTTCTATTGAAATCACCTCCGATATACACGAAGCCATAAACACCAAGGTCGGCACCTGACGCCGAGCCTTCGCAGCTGTGCCCACAGGAACCCAGCACATAAGTAGAGGCGTTTGACTTGTACCCAGTGTCACCGGGATACTGATTGCTGGCAGATGTATCTATTTTCATGTATTCCTGCCAGGCGTCCTGCGGAACTTTGAGAGAACAGTTAGAACAATATCTGTCCGTGCCAGAAATACTGAGATTACCCCTTACAATTATCGTGCCGCGCACTCCGTTTTTGCCAGACCAGCTGGCATTATTGTCCCAGTACCAAATATAATCCTTATCTTTTCTGGAATCATTGTAGAAATTGGTGATAGAACAGTTGGTGCACGGCGCGCCGCTGTAGGTGCACGAGCTTATCCAGCAGCACTCTATCCCCCCGCCGCCACCACAGCCCGAACAGGCCGGCAACCACGGGAACCAGGCGCACCACCACGGGCATCCTCCTCCGCCGCCACCTGCGTCTTTGCAATTTAACGTTCCCGTTGCAGCAGCGGATGCGCGCAGGGTCGCAAAGTCAAACATCGGCAGTTCCGGCACATCGTAATCAGACCACCATTCAAGGTTATCTGTGTTGGGAGGATTCAGTCCATTCGTGTCCCGTGGACTTACCACTCCTTTCGATAGTTTTCTCGGATAATATCTGCTGGCGGCTGAGCCGGTTAATGTCATGTCTCCCATTGACATTATCGGTCCCCAATGAACTATGCTTGAACCCGTTGCTGTGAGCATACCCCCGGATATTATGGCGCCGGGAATTGTGGTATTTCTGTAAATAACTTTTATGGCCCTGGTTTCCTGGCTTTGCGAATCCCTCCCCTCGCCTACTATGGTGATTTCCTTTGAAAGGGGTCCGGATGTAATCCTAACTCGGTACACCCCACCGTCTATGTCGTTGTAAGTCGTGTCAAAATTGTATCCGCTCAAAACACTTCCGTCCATGATTGAAGAAAATGTGGAGGTTGAACTTTTGACTTTCCAGAAGCCGCGCTCTACAGCAGCCTCGGCCAAGGCGAAAGCAATGGATTTTTTCTGATTCCTGACACCTGCCACAGTGTCACGCATGGCAAGCTTAACCATTATCGGAATCACCAGAGCGAGAAAGAGAAAAGAAATAATAACAATTGGAAGAATGAAAGCTCTTCTCATGATTTTCTCCTCAATTCATCACTCTCACCTTTTCACTAGCCATGTGCAGGGCTTTTGTCCTTCCTTCAAAAATTGTTTTTTCAAGGGTAAGGGATATTGACACTATGTCCATTTCGCTTGATTCAGGAAAGGTGAAAGCAAGATATTTTATATTTCTGTTAAGCGTCCTGTTTATAGCGCCCTGCGTCATTTTAAGCATCCTGCCTTCCTGATAAAAAGTATACGTCTTGTTGTCAATTTTAGTGAAAGTTATACGCGAATAGAAAGGCTGATTAGCGTCATTCCTGGATAAGATTATAGTTGAATTCTTTGCTTGTCTTAAGTTCCTGGTTATCAGGTACATAATCGCACGCGCTTCTCCCTGTAATTGCAGTTTGGCCCGGGATAATATATAATTCCTATTTGCCTGATTCAATATCGGTCCGCCCACAGCGAACAAGATGCCTATTATCGCTACGACTATCATCATTTCGGTTAATGTAAATCCCTTCCTTTTCACCATGAGAAATCAACTCCCGTAGTTTTCTGCCCGGCAATGACCTGGATATTTACCGTTGAACTTGAAACAATAGTGCACGTTGTCTCACCCGGAATGAAATAATAAGCATAAACATTGTATCCTGAGCCGGTGCTCTCCCGCGCCTCAATCAAATACGCGCCGTTCTCGTTGGAAGAGGTCAGGTAAAAAGGTGGACCCGTCAGGGCACTATAATCTAAGTCTGGCGGTTCTGGTGGAGACCCAGAAAGGGTGGTTGTAGTTACAACAATCAGCACTCCCGTTTTAACAGGTTCACCCTGATAAGAAACGGAACCCTGTATATAACCCAGAGCATTGCTTACCGTAAAAGTCGCGGAGAAAACAGTTAACCCAGGTGCACTCAAGGTTACGGAATAGGTGCTAGGCGAAACTGTTTCTTTAGAATCAACTATGGGCGTGACGGTGTACGTCCCGGTACTGATTACATTGGTTGTGAAGCGCCCGCTGTTGTCGGAAGTTTGTTGGTCCACAACTGCATTGTTGGAATCCGAAACGGTTATCGGAACGCCTGGCAGAGCATTGACACCGTCGCGTGTCAGAAAACCAGATATCCTGGCACCCTGGTACAAAATAAAATCCAGACCTGATTTTATTTCTCCGAGTCCTACAAACACATTTTGGGAAGAAATGGAAACATAGTTTGGATTTTCATTATTAGGGTTCGCTACTACGGTATTATACCCGGTGCTCACCATGAGAGTGTAACTTCCGTTGGTCGTATTAGCTGTTGTATTGAATGTATAATTGGTTATTGCAATAGCAGGTATTATTGCGCTACCAGATACGTCCGTCACTTTCCCGGTTATATAACCCCACGATATTTCCGTATCGAGAAAAGTGGAAGTGGAAGGGAATACATATACATCTCCCGCTGAAGCAATTGTTACGGTATCCCGCAGGAGCGAGTATCCCGAACTGGATATTATCACCGACCAGGCTCCGGTGGCAACATCTATCATGGTGAATTCGGCATAGGGCACATTTCCCGTAAGGTATGCCGTCGCGGCACTCGAGAGCCCATCTGAACAGCTTACTACCGCTCCCCCTGCCGGCGTACCCGATATAACGGTTAATGTATTACTTGAATTACGCGGCACAACGCTTACGGAGGAAGAGTAAACATAAAAATCCACCGAGTTGTCATTTGAGTCATAAGCCGGGCCGTAGTAAAGAGATACGCCTTCAGTGCTTGAATATCTGACATATTGCTCATTTTCTTGGAGGCCTGCGTTCTGAGGTATGGGATTAGTTTCGTAAAAGGGAGCGGTTTTCTTGCCGCTTGCTCCGTTATTCCTGTTCCAGCCCACCATGTCCATCGTTTTGCCCGAGGAAATCTGGTATAATTCCAGGGCTCCGCCGCCCTCGTCAGTTCCGTCCCCGAGTACGGGGATGATATTATGCTGGTTTCCAAAATAGGGAAAATCTGCTGTAGTGTTGAAATCTGACCAAACCGCGTCTGCATTTTTCGCAACCCCTTTCACCATCACAGTGGTTGTGTTTGCAAACAGATAAAAACTCTCAGAAGAAATATAGTCGGTGTAATAGTCTATAAGTATTTCTTTTCTTTGGGAGTCATATATTCTTTGAAACTTCAGGCCTATCTCACCGTTAACGGTCCATGTATAGGTAGTGGGGTTGAATATTTCGACATATTCCTGGTCATAACCCGCAGCGTTTTCGCTGGAACCCACGACCTGGCTTATTACAAGATGAGTTCTGAGCCAAGGACAACCGGTAATTGTCCCTGTGTCCATTTTAATCAGGCTGAAATCCTCCGTTTTGGTTTCGTTGGCCGCCACTGAAACTGATTTCAGAACCGGGAAGTATCCGCGTGCCTGAACGCTCAGAGTATAGTCGCCGGGGTTGAGGGTGATACTGTAGTTACCGGTCAAATCCGAGGTATCCCGGAAACCCTGATTTTCCGCAATGTTCACGACAGCGTTCTCAATGGGCGAGAGCGTAGAGGAATCCCATATTCTTCCGCGTACTACACAGTTTGACATGACTGTGTCGGGATTGGCTATTAAGCTTTTTATCTGAATTTTTTTCGGGGTTCCCCTGTTATCCCAAACTATAGTGATTGTTATCATCTTCATCCCGGTATCCGGAGTGGTCGGAGGCAGGATTACGATTTCACCCGAATCTTCCCTGACTGCCTGAATATAGACATAGCGAGTGTAATTTACACCAGCCTCCAGAATATTTTCCGGGGGGAAAAAATAATTGTCATAAGGCAGCGGCGGGTCGAAATCTGAAAGATAAAGGGGAGCCGTGGTCGGAAGTATATTATAATAGCTTTTCTGCTTAAGAATTTGCATTTTTTCCTGCGCGAGATTGGTCGCTATGGTTTTATTCTTGGAAGACTGAATCGCGATTTGTATGTATTTAAATGTCTCCGCCAGGACAAGTATTCCTATGCTCAATATCGCGGTTGCGACAAGAAGTTCAATAAGTGTGGTCGCCGGTTTTTTCCTCTGAATTCTCATAAAAAAGCAACTTTTTTTATGCAAACGGCTATACGAAAATTATTTAACCTTCTTGTAATTACCTAATATAGTATAAGGGATTCACGGGTAAATATCAATGGAAAAAAGCATTTTTCCAATTTAACCTCGCAAATATTTGCGATTCAACCGTCATCTGAGAAACCATGAAAAATTGTTTACATTGCCGTCGAAAAAACGATAAAATTAAATATCCGGGCGGATTCTGTTTATGGCACCAAGCAAAAGGTGAACAGAAAAACCGTTTGTAATCTTGGTTAATTGCACTTTATTAAACTTGAAAGAGAGTAGTGTATCCTTTCTATATTACAATATATGTTTATCGCAGAAAGAACAAAGAAATATTTCACCGGTTCTGCTGAGCGGGGCGTGACGCTTGTTGAAATAATGATAGCAGTTGCTGTGCTTTCCATAGGAATCATGGGACTTATCGCTTCTTTCCAATATCTGAACAAGGGAATCCAGGTCAGCAAGGGAAAGAGTTTGGCAACTAATCTGGCTCAAGAGAAAATAGAATACCTAAAAAACAAGTCTTACTATCGCATTATCGTGACATCGGCTACTGCTGAGGATGACAATTTCAACCCTTCACTGGTTTATGATATTTACCCCAACGGCGAGGAAGAAATGTTCGTAGGGGGTAT
Source organism: uncultured Elusimicrobia bacterium (assembly GCA_937898825.1). Classification (GTDB taxonomy): domain Bacteria; phylum Elusimicrobiota; class Elusimicrobia; order Elusimicrobiales; family UBA9959; genus CALEIX01. The sequence continues at coordinate 11,893 of CALEIX010000313.1, forward strand.
AGATTTTAAACGCCGCGTTTATATACGAAAAGTGGCGGAAGATGCTTCGGGCAACTTAAGTTACGTGTCGTGGAACAATCCCGACACGGGACTCAAGGAAATAGCGGTTTATGTCGTGTGGCAGGAGGGGACGGAGTGGAGGAAACTTGAACTTAAAAACCTGGTGGAAAATCCGGACAGAAGCAATCTCAGCGCGACTTTCAGCGGGAAAGTGACAGACAACGACAGTGGTGTGGAAATAGAGGAAGCCACGGTCCGGGCACTGGAGAATACCGCTCGTTATGATGTTACCGACTCGGATGGCGACTACAGCTTTGCGATAGAACCCGGAAGTTATACTCTGCGGGTTTCCAAAAGCGGGTATTTTTCGGTGCTTTCCAGTCAACTCTCTATCGAATCTGAACAGTCGCTCACTCAGAATTTCACCATGACGAAAATGGCAACGGGAACGATAAGCGGAACAGCGTATGTGGGAACTCATCTTGTAATAAGCCAGGTCGTGGGTTCCAGCGAAAACGCTGCGGGTTATGACCAGGAATATGTCGAAATATTCAACCCCACTACCTATACATGGACCGTTAACGGTGAGATAGGCCTAAAATTTCAGCGGAATGCGGATACATCCAAGAAAACAATTCTTATAACCTATTTCAATAATTCCATATCTCCTTACGGTTTTTACCTCTTCGCAAACACGAGTACCATCACGCTCAACGGCGCTGGAATAGGCGCGGACGCTGTCTGGTCGGATATTAATTCCACCAGTGATTTTCCTTATTTCGCATCCGACAAGAATATCATACCCATAGATTCGGACGGCAGTTCAGAAGGTTCCGGAGCTTTAGAACTTTATAGAACTTTAAGTGGGGAAATACTGGACCAGGTCGGTTGGGATTACAACCCCGGTGTTCCGAAAAAAGCTCCTTTTTATGAAACGGATGGAATAGATCAAACAAAAGGCATTGAAGAATCCGAGCAATATGTGAGATATGCCAGCTCGGCCGGTCCAAGCTATGTCTATGGACCAGCCTATGATTCAGATAATAATAATCGTAATTTCCAAACTGTCAAGCCGTTGACTTATATACCCAGCAATACATTTTCTTCTACCCGGACCATAATTTCCGGAACGCCAGCGGAAGGGGGAATCGCGTTTGCAGATGACAGTGTTTCTAACGCAGGTATAATCAACAGCGACGGAAATTTTACTCTTTTAAACGTGGCTACTGGATACTGGACAATCCATATATCTAGCGGTGAACTCTTTATTACTACTTCTTCTTTCGGAGGCACGACTTCCAATTTCTCGGCGTCCGTTGGTTCGGTGGTTTTGTCCTCAGCAAGCACACTTGGATATGTCTCCGGGAATGTAATAGACGTTGTCGGAACACCGTTAAACGGAATAGCCGTTTACGCATCGGGCAACCAAATAACCACAGATGTTAATGGAAACTACACGCTTGTAACCGACCCAGGCGAATTGAACGTTATAGCCAATTACCAATTGCAAAACGCCCAATACGTAGAAGCATCTTCCGTCAATGTCACGGTTGAAGTCGGCGAAATAACGAAAAACGTGGATTTTGTCCTTTCGGAAGGAGGAAGCCTGTGCGGCTGGGTTACCACCAATGGTGTGGATGCCTTGCCAGATGTGCCCGTTGTGGCTTTCAAGAACAGCTTAAACGAAGGGGACGGAATCTCAGATGAGAATGGATATTTTGAAATAAACGGCATCTCCACTGGCACCTATTCCGTGGAACCGCAGATTGAATCCGGTGAAAGTTCATCGCCGGGCAGTATCTCGGTCACGCTCTCCTCGGCCGAAAATCTCTTTGTGGGAACGTTTACTGTTTCAGGGGTGATGGGATATATTTCCGGCTCCGTTACGGAAAACGGCGAACCTATAAGGACGGGGGTTTTGCTTTACGCCTCCACTGCCAGTATTTCAGGGGGGCCGCCGGAAATAGATTCTGATCTACGCTCGGGCACAATAGTGTATTACGCGGCTTCAAGTGACGCGGAAGGAAATTATAATTTACCGGTGCGTGGTGGCTATACTTACAATATATATGCATGGTACACTACCTGGAGCGGAGAAACTCCAACAATAACGAAGAAATCATACACTTCAGTGGTTGTGGTGACCGGGCAAACAGTAACGAGGAACTTTAACTACTAATTTATGAAGAATAAAAAAGGATATACACTCATCGAATTGATGATAGTAGTGGCCATAATAGGAATTGTACTTTTAGCCGCTCCAAATATATTTAAAGGTGCTTTCAGATTCATAAGTCTTTCTTTCGCGAGGGGAGAAATACAAAAAAATGCAAGATCTACGCTTTCAAACATAAACCGGGATTTACGACAGGCACAGGCGAGCTCGGTTGAAATAGATGAAGTTTCTGGTCAGCCCTATCACTCCAGGATAACATTCACCAAATACAAGTCGGATGGAAGCACGCAGGAAATACGTTATTATCAGCAGGGCAAAAAACTTTACCTTTCCGTCGACGGTTCCGGCAGTAAGATGGTGGCCGACAACCTCAGGTACATTGCTTTTACTTATCCACAGACAGATGATGATTCCATAATCTCTATTTCCGTCACATTTGAGAAAGCAACCTATGAGGGAGGAACGAAAGCGCTTCAGATGGCCGTAGAAAAAGTAAGAATAATGAACTAGGCATAAGTTAGGCTGAAGGCAGAAGGTGGAAGGATGAAGAAAAAAATATGGCGAATTATAAAAATTTAATTGCTTGGCAAAAGGCGCATGAACTTGCAGTAAATGTTTACAAAATTACTGAAAAATTCCCCAAAAAAGAGATGTTTGCTTTAACCTTGCAAATTAGAAGAGCAAGTTTATCAATACCAACAAATACAGTTGAGGGTTATGCGCGCAAAAGCAAAAAAGAATTTGTGCGTTTCATAAACGTTGCCTTGGGTTCTTTAGCAGAAACACAATATTTGATTGAATTTGCGGTTGCCATTGGATACATGGAAGAAAACAATTTGCATAAAACCCAAAATCTTATAGAAGAGACCGGGAGATTATTATGGAGTTTACAAAAATCAAAACTTTAGCCTTGAAACTTAAGTCTTCTGCCTCATGCCTTCCGCCTTCCGCCTTTCAGAAAGGTCAAATGGCCATAGTAATGGTTTTGACCACCCTGCTTTTTCTTCTCATAATGATACCTGTGATAGAAATGTTTGTTAAAAACGAAGCCAAGTGGTCGGTTAAGGAAAAAAAGACAACCCTCGCTTTTCACTTGGCTGAAGCAGCTGTTGATAGAGGTTACTGGAAACTAATTGAGAACTCAGATAACTGGGATATTATATCTAATGGAGGAACGATAGCGGGATATGCTAATGACAAGGATTACTCTGACATAGAGGGGGGAACTTATCGGATTAATATTTCCAGCGGCGAGAATGTGAGAGAGGTGGTGATAATTGGTACCGGTAAAGACTCTACTAACAATGAATATCGCGCTATAAAAGCTATCTACCAGAAACAGGGAGTTGAAGCGGCTATTCATGCACCCAGCATTGCTGTCACAGGAAACATGAACATTCACTGGGGTCCTATGATGAGTTTGTCGTCTCTGGATTTGAGGGGCTCGGCAAACGAACTTTATCCTAGAAAATATTCCCGTGGAGCCATCACTGCTAACGGAACATATCCGGACAGAGACACCAACCCTAATTCTCCAAATAAAGGACCTCAAAGTGATCCCTATATAGAATGGTGGAGTTACAACGAGCCCCCCGGCGTTCCGGATATCCTTGAACCGGATACATCCTACTATATGCAGCTGGCAAAGAACCAAGGTTATTACTACACTTCAAACAAAGTTATAAACAATTTAGTGGACACTGATTGCATGGTCGGTTCGGATCCAAAAGTCAGGTTTTTTGAAAACAATGTCAGGTTTGGAGGTAGCAAGTACTTTTGCGGTGTTCTTATCGTTCTTGGAGATCTGACTTTTGTCAGCGGGGGCAAAGATCCGCAGGGTGCCATCACTGTAACACCTCCATCTACCGCGTGGAAGGAGTATCAGCTTAATCTGCCGATCAATAACGGAGCTACCGAATCGGGTGACATGAGCACGTGGAACTTTTTTTCAGCGCCCGCCCCGTACGGCGACACTTCGGCACCTGACGAGTATCCAGGGGACGCCGGGTATCACACTGTTTCAGACTACAATTTTGTTTCTGGAAGGGTGGCCTCGGGTGATCTGGGGGGTGTTCAAAGCAGACCACTATCTTTTAAGGGTTACATTTATGTCGGCGGAACTTTTGATGCCAGCGGAACGACGAGAATTTACGGAGCGGTTCAGGTTGCCGGAGGCGGCGCCGTTGGCAGCGGAGCAGGTGATATCTTCTACGACAGTTCCCTCGAGGTGAAAACCGTTTCAAATGCTATCAGCCGACTTTCATGGTATGAAATAAAACCGACAGAATTCTGAATGAATGTGAAAATTTCTTTCGCCAATAACCCTTTTGTTTTCCACTTCAAAGCAAAAACTGTGATGAAACTGTTAAAAAGATATTCTTTTTTTTCGCATCCGGGAAAAAGAGTGTGCAGCTTTGACGTTGAATTCACTAAAAACAGCAACCTACCTCTTATGCCCGTTATAACCGAAAAGAAAAGCATTGTTGCTTTCCGGAGAAAAGATTTTGACTGCGTTTTTGATGAAACGAGAAACGAGGGTTTGCTGCGCGTGAACCCGCGTCTTCAAAGTTTTGATTCCTTTTTGCGGGTTTTTTTAAGCTGGTATTTGATAAGAAATTCGGGTTTTCTTGTTCATGCAGCCTCAGCAGTTATAAACGGCAGGGGCTATTTATTCGTTGGGAAGTCCGGAGCCGGCAAATCCACAATATCAAAAATGATGATAAAAGAGCTGGGGGAAAAAAAATTTCCACTTTTAACACCCCCCTATACCCTATACCCTATCGTATTAACCGATGAATTGTCGATTGTCAGAATAATTGGGGATAAAATAAGAATTTATCCGTCACCTTTTTGGGGAGAAATGAAAAATCCAAGGTATGAGACGGGGGCCGGAGGAAAGAATGAATTGGAAGATTTAAAAGAGGGAGTTGATTTGGCAAGAATATTCTTTTTAAAGAAATCGAGAAAAAACAAAATACTGTCTTCGCCCGACAGGGAGTCTTATAAAAATATGCTTAAATGCGTCATGAATTTTTCCAAAAACAAATATGCCGCCTTGAATCTTATGCGTTCATTATCTACAATATTAGAAAGGATAGAGAGTTCCAAACTGTATTTTTCAAAAACGGGCATTTTTGGAGAATTATGGAGGGGTCAAGCATGCAAGTGAAAAAGAATCTCGCTTTTCAAATAATATCCGGGGAGGCATTTATAGTTGACTCTGAAAAAAGCATGCTCCACAATCTAAATGAAACGGGAACCCTGATATGGAAAAACCTGTTAAAGGGGAAGGAGAAGAAGGAAATTATTTCCAATATGCTGAAAAATTTCAATGTAAGCGAGAAAGAGGCTAAAAAAGATTATTTAAATTTTTTGAAAGAACTCAAGTCTAAAAATTTATTGGAAGAAGAATGAAAAAAAAAGCAAACACGCGCATCCTTGAATTAAAAAGCCATGATGCGTTGAAAGAAATGGATTTTGAGTTAAAGTATTTATTATCTCTTTCAACGGAAGAAAGACTGTCTCTTATACACATCTGACGCTGCCGACGAATTAGACGGTGTA
>CALEIX010000314.1 GCA_937898825.1 uncultured Elusimicrobia bacterium
AATTCGTCGGCAGCGTCAGATGTGTATAAGAGACAGAGTAGGCCTTATAAGTTCATTTTTTGGTGTCGGTGCATGTTTTATAATGGTACCAGTAATGATGTTCTGTTTTGAAACATATATGGGAGCTTCCGCTCAAATATCTCCTCTCGTTGCTTTTGGGACAAATATGGCTATAGTGGTTCCTACTGCATTAAGCGGTGTATATAAACATATTAAAGAAATGAAAAAGAAGATATTTGCCTTTTTTCTGATAACCTACTGCCCTTTACTTCTTTTCAACTTCATAGCAACTATAACAACTATGCCGATGATAATTATTCCGACAATAGCAAAGGGGGCATATGTCATCGGATTAAATGGAGCCTTAAGCTCCACAAAAAGCATTGTCTGTAGGCCTTCAGCAACAGTAACTTGCGTTGTCTTCACCTGGGCCGGGGTAAAGAAAAACGCATTTTTGGACAAAATATACAAGTATTTTGGAATCAAAAGAAGGGCGCCGAATTTCGCGGGCGACATAGAAAAATATCTCAATAGAAACAAGCGAAAGTACAGAAAATTGTGCTTCTGGGAAGTATGGAATTTCAAAGGAACTTCTAAAGAATGCGCCAAAAACATGTTGCCGCATCTTGAGATTAACGGAGCAAAGACAAACGTGAAGGAACTAACAAAAATCGTAAAAAAACTTGCAAAATCAAGGATGGTCAAGCACCGCACATATGCTAAAAAATCGCTTTTTATCTGGGAACCCTCAAGGAGGTAAAAAATGAACGCTGACAATCTGACCATAAAAGCGCAGGAGGCTCTGGAGGGCGCGCAGAGAATCGCTTCTCAGCAAGGAAATCAGGAAGTAAAAAATGTTCATTTGCTTTTCAGTATATTATCACAGGAAGACACAATAGTTCAGGAGGTTATGAAGAAAATAGGCGTTCAGGTAAATTCTCTTTTGACGACGACAAGAAAAGAAATAGAGAAACTACCGAAGGTTCAGGGCGCGAGGCAATACCTTTCAGACGAACTTGCAAGACTTCTTGAAAAATCCCGCCGGGAAATGACGTTGCTGAAAGACGAATTCGTATCCACCGAGCATTTTCTTTTAGGTATGTCAGAAGGGGGGGAAGATGCAACATCTCGCTTGCTTACTCAAAATAATATAACCCACGAAAAAGTGCTGTCGGCATTGACTTCGGTGCGAGGTTCACACAGGGTGACTGACCAGAACCCGGAAGCGAAATACAGGGCGCTTGAAAAATACGCCCGGGACATAACGGCTCTGGCAAGGGCGCAAAAATTGGACCCGGTTATAGGCAGAGACGAGGAAATAAGACGGGTCATGCAGGTTCTTTCAAGACGAACGAAAAACAACCCGGTTTTAATAGGAGAACCGGGGGTCGGCAAGACCGCAATCGTAGAGGGCATAGCCATAAGGATAGCCAACGGAGATGCCCCCGAAGGTTTGAAAAACAAAAAACTGGCGGCCCTGGATCTGGCATCGCTTGTGGCGGGTGCCAAATTCAGAGGAGAATTTGAAGAAAGAATAAAGGCTGTCCTGAAGGAAGTCGAGGATTCGGCGGGAGAAGTTATACTTTTTATAGACGAGCTGCACACCCTGGTCGGAGCCGGCGCGGCTGAAGGTTCGATAGACGCTTCCAACATGCTTAAGCCCGCGCTTGCGCGCGGCGTGCTAAGATGCATCGGGGCAACCACTTTGTCCGAATATCAGAAATACATTGAAAAAGATAAAGCGCTGGAAAGGAGGTTTCAGAAAGTTTACATATCGGAGCCATCACTTGAAGACACTATATCCATATTGAGAGGGCTTAAAGAGAAGTATGAAGTTCACCACGGGGTGAGGATAAAGGATTCCGCCATTATCCAGGCGGCGGTCCTCTCCAACAGGTATATATCCGATCGCAAGTTGCCCGACAAAGCCATTGACTTGATAGATGAAGCCGCTTCGAGCATACGGATGCAGATAGATTCCATGCCGACGGAAATAGACGGAATCAACAGGAAAATTATGCAAATGGAAATGGAAAGGCAGGCGCTGGCAAAAGAAAAGGATGAATCTTCCAAAAAGCAGGTTGAAATGCTTCAGAAGGAAATAGCGCGCCTTGCGGAGAATATGAAAAAATTGAAAAGCGAATGGGAAAAGGAAAAAAGTGCCATATTAAAAATAAGAGAGATAAAAGCTCTTATCGAGCAGCTGAAATCGGAAGAAAGCAAAGCATTCCGGGAAGGAGACCTGGCAC
>CALEIX010000315.1 GCA_937898825.1 uncultured Elusimicrobia bacterium
GTGCACACGCTCAGTCTTTCAGTTCGTTTCGGGGTAACGATGGAAGACCTTGAGGCGTATATAAAAAAAGGAATGAAAAAATTCAATAAAGAGGAGGCCTCGCGTTTAGCGCGGGCGTACGTTCAGCAGGCAAATATTTACCACCGGAACAAGGAGTATGCGAAAGCGGTCAAAACGCTTGAAACAGCTTCCTTGTGGCAGCCGGACAATAAGAAAATTTTGCGGAAACTTGCGGATTTTCGCAAAACCATGGATGAGAATCTTAACAAGAGAATGATAGAGAGAACCAGACTTCTGGCGCTGGATTATTACGAGAAGGGCGATTATCTCCTCAGTGTTCAATACTGGCAGAGTGTTCTCGAGATAGATAAAGAAAATCAGGAAGCGAAAAAATACGTCGCTAAATTGGAAAAACTTTTGGCCAAAGGTAGAAAATTGGCGACGAAGAAAATTGCAAGGAAAAGAAAGGCGGAAAAGCATTCTCTTTACCTCAATGCAGCTTTAAAGTCCCTGGAAAAGGGAAACTACGCCTATGCCATCAAGAATTTGCGCAGGGCTCTTTCCATTCTGCCTTCGTCTGAGAAAGCGAAATTGTTGTTGTCAAATGCCGAAAAAGAGTTGAAACTTTCTATAAATAAGCGGTTGGCTCAAGCAGATAAATTTTATCGCGAAAAAAAGTACACCAAAGCTATTGCAATTTATGAAAGCGTTCTCAAAGACAGTCCGCAAAACGTGCCGGCTAAAAAGAAAATAAAAATGTGTCGCAGTTTTCTCAAACCCAAATTGAGCGCTTCTGAATTAAGAAGAGCCGAGCAGCTTTACTACATGGCGGTTGATGCGTATCTTAAGAATAATTTCAGTCTTTCCCAGAAATACATAGGCGAAATATTGGCTGTGGACCCGTTCAACGAGGCGGCGGAAAAACTTAAAGGAAAAATAAAAAATGCGCTCAGATAAGGAAGTGATAAAAAAATGCGAGTTCATCTTTTTTTTCATGATGGGTTTTGCTCTGGCATTTCTTTTTTGCGGGGTTCGGGTTTTTGCTCTGGATTGGGGAGGGGCCGATTTGATTCCGGATGATTATGATGTTTTGAGCGGAACGTACACAAATG
>CALEIX010000316.1 GCA_937898825.1 uncultured Elusimicrobia bacterium
GAACGAAACTAAAAGCTCGGTAGCCAAAAATGAAGAATAAAGAGACAGCAAGGCAACTGCAGCTTATCGCGCAACTTTTGAGCTTGACGGATGAAAGTCCGTTCAAGATTCGCGCTTACGAGAAAGCGGCTCAGGTTATAGAGGCGATTCCCGAGCCGATTGAAGACATAGCGAAGGATTTTGGTAAACTTTCTTCCATTCGCGGAGTGGGCAGGAGCATTGCGGCGAAGATTGTTGAGTATCTCAGCAGCGGCGGCATGGAAAGGCTCAGGGAATTGAAGGAAAAGTTTCCGCCCGGAGTCTTTGACATGCTTAAAATTCCGGGGCTTGGCCCGAAGCGGGTGAAAGTTTTGTATAAAGAGTTGGGGATAAAGGACATTGATACCCTCAAGCAGTATGCGGAAAGTCACAGGATTAAGGATATTCCGGGGTTTGGCGAAAGGGCGGAGAAGAATATTCTGGACGGGATAAATTTCGCTTTTGTGCCCGAAAGGCGTTTGCTTTTGTTTGAAGCGTTAAGTATCGTTGATGGAATTTTGAGAGAACTTAAAAAGAATGCAAACATCGTGAATATAGAACCCTGCGGGTCAATCAGGAGAAGAAAGGAGACAATTGGGGATGTTGATATGCTTTGCTGCGTGAAAAGGGGGAAGGAAAAGGAGGTTATAGAGAAATTTGCGAGGTTACCCCACGTTAAAAAGGTTCTTGCTTGCGGCGGGACAAAGGGTAGTGTTATCACCGCGGAGAATTTTCAGGTTGACTTGAGGGTTGTTCCGGAAAATGCTTATGGCAGCGCGCTTCAGTATTTTACCGGCTCAAAACAGCATAATATTCGGCTGCGCGAATTTGCGAACAAAAAAGGACTTACGATAAGTGAATATGGCGTTTTTGAAGTTGGAGACAAATCAAAGCCGATTGCCGGCAGGACGGAAGAGGAACTCTACAAAATTCTCGGGCTTGATTATATAGCGCCCGAACTCAGGGAAGACAGGGGAGAAATAGAATCGGCGGCGAAGGGAAAACTTCCCGAACTTGTTGAATTGAAAGACATTAAAGGCGATATCCATGTCCATTCCAATTATTCCGACGGTGCAAACACAATAAAAGAAATAGCGGACTATGCTGAAAGATTGAATTATGAATGGGTTATAGTGTGCGACCACTCCCAGAGTTTGAAAGTGGCGCGCGGGGTTCAAATCAGGGATTTATACAGGAAGATTGACGAAGTTAAAAAGGTGAATAAAACCTCAAGAGTCAGGGTTTTGTGCGGCGCGGAAGTTGACATACTTTCCGGCGGGAAACTTGACTATCCGGACGAGGTTTTGAAGGAACTTGATTTTGTGATTGCCGCTTTGCATACGGGCTTCAGGCAAAGCGAGGAACAGATTACAGGGCGGGTTCTGAAAGCGATGGACAACAAGTATGTCCATGCGTTTGCACATCCCACGGGAAGATTGCTGAACAAAAGGGATGGATATGAGATTAATTTATCAAAGGTCATTGAGCATGCGTTTAAGTCTAATACCTGCATTGAGATAAACGCTTATCCCGAAAGACTGGATTTGGATGATATAAATTCAAAACATGCGAAAGAGCGGGGGGTAAAACTCGCCATCGGGACGGACGCCCATCATGTTTCGCAAATGGAATATATGTCACTGGGAATTTATGTTGCGCGGCGCGGCTGGCTTGAAGAGGGTGATGTGGTAAATACAATGCCCTACCTAAAACTATTGAAATTTTTGAAATCAAAAAGATAATTTGGTTTTTTTGGGAAGATGCGTTTATGGTTGCGCCAGCAATTTTTCCAGTTTCAGGGCGTTTTTGACGGCGTATCCTTTGTAATCATTGTCGAAGTAAATGTACGTGGTTAAATTCCATTTTTCTATTTTAGAAGTCCACATTTTCAATTCTTTTGTGGTATATTGCGAGGTATAAAGAGATTTTGAACCGTGCAGGCGGATGTAAATGAAGTCAGCGGTGATTGCCTCATAATACGGGTGCCTTCCGGCGGTGTCCGCGATGCAGAACGCAATATTATGCTTTTTCAGAATATTAAGGAAATTGTCGTTTAGAAATGTCCTGTTCCTGACTTCAATTGCGTATTTGTGTTTTTTGCTCAGCATTTCGCAGAAGTCGCTCAGAAGATATGAATCAAATTTGAGCGACGGGGGAAGTTGAATCAGGATTACACCGAGTTTTTCCTTGAGTGGCGTAAGTCTGCGCAGGAAATCTCCAATCAATGATTTTTCGATTTTTAGCCTCTTGAAATGGGTAATTTCCCTGGATATTTTTATTGAGAAAAGGAAGTCTCTTGGCGTGATAAGATACCATTTTTTGAATGTTTCGGATTTAATTTTTCTGTAGAATGTCGCGTTTACCTCCACAGTTGAAAATTTTTTTGAATAAAACCTGATCCAGTCGGTCGGCTTTAGTTTCGCCGGATAAAATACGCCTTTCCAGTCCCCGTATTGCCAGCCCGACGTGCCGATGCGGTAGTTTGTTTTTTTGCGCGGCATAACCTACAATCATTATATGAAAATATTGAAATTTTGCAAGCGCACGCAATAATGTATAATTATTATGGCGCAACTTGAATAAATTAGTAATTTCTGTTTTGAAATAAAAATTATTCTGAAAGCAGGGAGGTGATAATTATGCCGAGCGTTATATTGGAAGGTCCTGCAATCAAGGACATTGAAACCAGGCGGACGCTTGTCAAAGAGCTGACCGATTCCGTTAGCAGGGCGTACGGGCTGCCCAAAGGAACAATTGTTATTTTAATCAAGGAAAACTCACCCGAAAACGTGAGCATTGGCGGGCAATTGATTGTCGACCGTCTCCGGAGCGACCCCGGGAAACCGGACTGACGGTTTTGGCAGAGAGCGAAGAATGTATTTTGCCAAAAGTTTTCTGAAATTGCTTGCTATTTTGTATATTGTCGAGCTTGCAATAATGATTCTTGTGCCGGGATATATGCGCATGAATCATATTTACGTGGCACTGCTTGACAGTGTTGTCATATTGATACTTGGCGGAGCTCTGATATATTTTTTTCTTTTCCGCGAGGTGAATAAATACTACAAGCTTCTTATTTTTTACCGAGAAAAACTTCACGAAATAATTCAGGCGGCGGCTCTTCCGTCCGGGGAAATAAAAAAAGTGCTGGAGCTTTTGATAAATACCCCCCTGCTGAAACTTGAAAAAAAAGTGGGTGTGTTTTTTTTGCAAAGCGGGGAGTATCGTTTGTCGGAGCATATTGGCTTTTCAAAATTTATTCTTGAAACCTGCTCCGGACTGACTCCCGGAAAATGCATTTGCGGAAGGGTCATAGAAAGCGCCAGGCCGCTCTATAAACCTCACCTGGATAAGGACCATAGCGTTAAATACCACGGCATCGTTCCGCACGGTCATTATTGCCTCCCCATCAAAGACGGAAATAATGTCGTGGGCGTTTTAAACATATATTTGCCGGTCGGAGGAAAATTAAGCGAGATTGAAAAAACATTTTTAGGGAGTGTCGCTGTAACATTGGAACAGATTTATAAGCGCAAAATTATGGAGGAAGAAAGACTGGCGGCGCAAAAATTTGAGGTAATAGGAGATTTCGCCTCGCGCATAGTTCACGATATGAACAATCTCTGTTTTGGTTTTGAGGCGCATCTTTCTTCTCTTTCTTCGCGTTTGAAAGAAGATACAACTATGGCGGAGGAAATATACGAACTTGAAAAAATACTTTCAACTGGAAAGAATTTCACCCGGCAATTACTGAATTTTGTGAGGAAGAAAGATGAAAAACCCGGCATACTAAATTTGAACGACGTAATAAAAAATGCGCTTCCTTTGCTTAAAAGCATGACCGGCGGAAATATTGACATAAAACTAAAGCTGTGCGAGTCTCCGCATAAAGTGGCGGGCATTGCAAATCAAATAGAACAAATTTTGTTGAACCTTGCTTCCAATTCCCGGGATGCGATGGAAGGCGGGGGAATCATTGAAATAAAAACGGAAAACCTTGAAAATTTCGGTTGCGACCCGGTCAGTAAAAATTGTAACTGGCTAAAGCTGTCCTTCAGGGATAGTGGGCACGGGATAGATGAAATGACCGTGCGCCGCATATTCGATTCGGGATTTACCACAAAAGGAAAGGGAGGTACGGGACTTGGTCTTGCAACCGTTCAGAATATTGTATTGCGCCACGGCGGAAAAATGTGGGTAAACAGCCAATTAAAAAGGGGAACTGAGTTTGTTATCCTTTTTCCCGTAAAAGATAAGGTAAGGATTAACTAGCAACAAAGGAATTCACCTCCACGGGTGAGAAAACGTCACGGAGTTAGGTTCAGAAAACGATTCTTATGGAAAGAGTCAATCTTTTTGATAAATACGCGGAGCGATACGAAGATTGGTTTAAGAAAAACGAACTTGCTTACAAGTCCGAACTGCAAGCTGTGAAAGCGCAACTTCCAAAAAGCGGCAAAGGAATTGAAATCGGAATAGGAAGCGGGCGATTCGCCGTGCCGTTGGGTATCAAAATGGGGGTTGACCCATCTAGAAAAATGAGAGAGATTGCTCAAAAAAGAGGTGTGAAAACAATTTGCGGTGTAGCTGAAAATCTCCCCTTTGGCGATTCACAATTCGATTTTGCGTTAATGGTAACTACTATTTGTTTTGTAAACGATTTGAATGCGTCCTTCCAAGAAGCATACCGGATATTAAATTCTGGTGGAGTTTTGATAATTGGGTTTATAGACAAGGAAAGTCCTGTCGGAAGAATGTATCGTCACTATAAAGCAAAGAGCGTGTTTTACAGGAAAGCCACTTTCTACACGGTAGACGAAGTTGTTTCAAAACTGAAGAAAGCGGGTTTCAAGAAATTCAGCTTTACTCAGACAATTTTTCGCGGGTTAGCCGAAATAAATGAGATTGAACCAGCGAAAGATGGTTACGGGGAAGGCTCGTTTGTCGTAATTAAAGCAAAAAAGTAGATAACACGAATATGCAATTTTCTGCCCGTCTTTGAGATGGTGAAAAAACAGAATCTTCAAGATTGACAAAATGTGCCGGAGAAGCTGCTTGCCCGGGCACAAGACATATAGAAGTGAAAAAACGACCGCGAAATGCGCGTCCCAAAGGAACTGAAAACCGACGGGGGAGCCTGAGGATTCGCACACAACCAGGTCATGGCCATTGCAGACAAGGTGGTTGCGGCTGTGAAGCCGGGGGGGTTATTAAAAAGTTGTGGCCACGACAGCTCGTGAAAAACAACGGGATGTTCAAAAATATTTGACGGCTTCTGCCGGCAGCCATATTTTCGGCGGCGGGCGGAAAAAAGCTGAACTCAAGGAGCCGGGCGATGAGGCGGTCCTTAAGGCGTCGCTGGGGATGCCGGCGGATTTCGCCCGCCGGTGAGAAAGCGCCAAGCAACGGGTACGATCCGTTTCCGAATCACGCCCGTTTTTTCTGGAGGTTGGATGTCCTCAGGAGTTTTGAAGCATTGGCGATGGCTATGAGCGCCACGCCCACATCGGCGAAAACCGCTTCCCACATGGTTGCTATGCCGGCGGCTCCCATGACCAGAAAGAGGCCTTTTATGCCCATAGACAGTATTATGTTTTCCCCTGTCT
>CALEIX010000317.1 GCA_937898825.1 uncultured Elusimicrobia bacterium
GAATGAATTTTGATATTATTACAATCTTTCCTCAAATCTTCGATTGTTATTTTTCCGAAAGTATTATTAAACGAGCTCAAGAGAAAAAGTTAATTAAAGTTAATTTTCATAATTTAAGAGATTACACTAGCGATAAACACAAAGTGGTTGACGATCGGCCTTATGGCGGCGGACCAGGTATGATTTTAAAGGTAGAGCCAATTTATAAAGCGGTTCAGGCAATTAAGAAAAAGAGAAAAGAAACGAGAATTATCTTATTAAGTGCTAAAGGGAAACGCTTTAATCAGGAGATGGCTATTAGACTAAGCAAGTTCGATCAATTAATATTAATTTGTGGCCGTTACGAGGGCGTAGATGAAAGAGTAGCCAAACATATTGCCGATGAAGAGATTTCTGTTGGTGAATATATAATCACTGGCGGTGAATTAGCAGCAATGATAATTATTGACGCTATTTCACGATTAGTACCAGGTGTTCTTGGAAAGGAAGAATCTTTAATTGAAGAAAGTTTTTCTAGGAAAGGTTGCCTTGAATATCCTCAATATACTAGGCCGAAAAAGTTTAAGAACTGGGAAGTGCCAAAGGTGCTTTTATCAGGGAATCATCAGGCAATTAAAAAATGGAGAGAAAAACACCTGAAAACTTAATTTTATTTGTAGTGGTGGTATTATATTCTAAGCAGCGTTAAAGAGTTGACATAAATTTTATAATGATTTAATATATTGATTAAATAGAAAGAGCTTTGACAATTAAAAAGTGACGGGAAGCCTAATCTATTTTTTTGTTTAGGTTTTAGTTTAGTTTTGTGTTTTGGCATTTGAGCTAGACGCGAAATTTACTAAAATCTCTTTCTGAGAGTTTGATCCTGGCTCAGGATGAACGCTGGCGGCGTGTCTAAGGCATGCAAGTCAGAGGGTCCTACTTTTGTAGGATACCTGGCAAACGGGTGAGTAACACATTGGTAATCTGCCCCTACTCCGACCATAACCCTGGGAAACCGGGGACAATAGTCGATAATATCACTTCTCACAAGAGAAGTGATTAAAGTACCGCAAGGTATGAGTAGGGAGGAGCCTATGGCCTATCAGCTTGTTGGTGAGGTAATGGCTCACCAAGGCGACGACGGGTAGCGGGTGTGAGAGCACGGCCCGCCTCACTGGGACTGAGACACTGCCCAGACTCCTACGGGAGGCTGCAGTCAAGAATCTTCCCCAATGCGCGAAAGCGTGAGGGAGCGACGCCGCGTGTAGGATGAAGCCCTTCGGGGTGTAAACTACTTTTTTAAGGGAGCAAGTCCTGCATTTTGCGGGATTGAGAGTACCTTAAGAATAAGGGGCTGCTAAACTCGTGCCAGCAGCAGCGGTAATACGAGTGCCCCAAGCGTTATCCGGATTTACTGGGCGTAAAGCGTACGTAGGCGGGTAGTTAAGTCAGTTGTTAAATTCTAGGGCTTAACCCTAGAGCCGCAACTGAAACTGACTACCTAGAGACTGGGAAAGGCAAGCGGAATTGCCGGTGTAGTAGTAAAATGCGTTAATATCGGCAAGAACACCAAATGCGAAGGCAGCTTGCTAGAACAGTCCTGACGCTGAGAGACGAAAGCGTGGGGAGCGAAGCGGATTAGATACCCGCGTAGTCCACGCCCTAAACGATGGATACTAGGCATTGGAAGTATCGACCCTTTCAGTGCCGCGGTAAAATAGCTAACGCGTTAAGTATCCCGCCTGTGGAGTACGGCCGCAAGGCTAAAACACAAAGGAATAGACGGGGACCCGCACAAGCGGTGGAGCATGTGGTTTAATTCGACGATAAGCGAAGAACCTTACCAGGACTTGACATCCCGAGAATTTTCCGGAAACGGAAAAGTGCCGCAAGGAACTCGGTGACAGGTGCTGCATGGTTGTCGTCAGCTCGTGCCGTGAGGTGTACCGTTAAGTCGGGTAACGAGCGCAACCCCTGTCCTAAGTTAGATATGTCTTAGGAGACTGCCCTGCATAACAGGGAGGAAGGTGGGGACGACGTCAAGTCAGCATGGCTCTTACGTCCTGGGCGACACACGTGCTACAATGGGTAGTAACAATGGGTTGCCAAGCCGCGAGGCGGAGCTAATCCCATCAAACCTACCCTCAGTTCGGATTGGAGTCTGCAACTCGACTCCATGAAGCCGGAATCGCTAGTAATCGCAGATCAGCATGCTGCGGTGAATACGTTCCCGGGCCTTGTACACACCGCCCGTCACACCACGAAAGTCAGCTGCAACAGAAGCGCCGGGACCACGCCCGGTTCCAAGTTGTGACTGATGATTGGGGTGAAGTTGCCCAATAAACGGCTTCCTGGAGAAGTAATTCTCCAGTAAAATCTAACTGTATCGGTGAACTCCTAATCCAAATACCGGAAAGGACGATACCGAGGGAAGTTGATCTAAAATGCCAAATATGCGAAGCGCGAACATTGTAAGAGAGTTTGCGCTGCAAAAACATATTTGGCGTTTAAAAAGCTTGTTAAACCATATGTAACACCCGTTCCATGTATGGCATACAAGTTGATTTAACCCCGTAGAGACTACACGTTGGCTCCGTCGAAAGGCGGATGAAGATATAGTCCAACCCTCCGAGAAATCGGGGATAAGTTGCGTAACAAGGTAGCCGTACGAGAACGTGCGGCTGGATCACCTCCTTTAATAACTCTTCTCACGGGGAGTTATAGGTCGGTGCCATCTATAACAGTGGATAGAGAGAAGTGTCCGGTGGTCAGTTTTCTGACCACTTGCCGCTAAAAACTGTACACTGTTTTTTCAGGGTGGCCATTCATACATAGCCGGGCTCATAGCTCAGATGGTTAGAGCGTACCCCTGATAAGGGTAAGGTCGGTGGTTCGATTCCACCTGGGCCCATGAAGGGGCAGTAGCTCAGTCGGGAGAGCGCCTGCTTTGCAAGCAGGAGGTCGCCGGTTCGACCCCGGTCTGCTCCAAAGATTGGGAAAATTTCAAGTTCTTTAACGGATCTATGATTTGAATTTAAAGCAGATTACCGGCGAGCCGGTTCCCGCCATCGCGCTACCGGCGGACAAGTGACCCCGCTCAGGGCCAGGGGTTCTAATCGCTGGCTGCCCAAACCACTTACTGCGGGAGAGTCTTTAGATGAACATTTTTCAGGCAAGGATTAGGTGAAATGGTTTTATGAAACGAGTGTGTTTAATGCTGGGATTATTACTGTTAACCGCCTTTTCGCTGAAAGCGGATGTAATTGGTTTTATTGAATTGGAAAATGGTGTTAAAATGATTGTGCAAAGTGAAAAAGTCGGATGTCATCCTGTTGAGCTCAGGTTATTTAATAAGGGCGAAAATAAAGAATTTAAAAAGGTTTCTATTGATAATTGTGAATGGGAAGTAGAAGGTATAAATATAAAAAAGGCGGATTTTTCAGGAAAAGAAAATAAAGCCAAACTAATAAAACTTAATGTGGCTGATGGTAGTTATTATGCGCCGATTTTTGGCACAACTTTTATGGTAGAAAATTCTGCGAAGGTATATTTTGAAGATAAAAATGGTTCGCGTAAAGAAATTAATCTCGGCTTGAAAGGCGGAGAAATAAAGGGAATTAAAGTAATGAAAAACGGCATCGCGTTATTCATGAATGAAAGGGCGACTAAAAGCAAGATGGAAAATGGGAAACGCCTTTATGGGATAAGTCGGACAGGTAAAAACAAAATTGTGTTTGTAAATAAAAAAGGCATAGTAAAAACCAAGAAGTTCGCGAAAAACATGGAGAATGTTTATTTCATCGACATTGAAAATAATTTGCGACATAAAATTGAGAAAAAGTATATTCTTGAAACAGAAGAGTTTGAAAGCGATGGCAAATAACATCATTTATTGCTTTTTATTTTTTTGTTTTGCTTTTGCGGGAGTTTTGTATTCCGTTGAATCAAAAGCCGATATGCTTTTTGTTTATGAAGAATCGAATGGTTTTAAAGATAGCGGCGACAGTAGTTGTGCGTCATGCATCTATTGTCCCGATTTAGGCGGTCCGTGTTATTGCGGATGTTTTTTGGAAGAGACTCAGGAGAATGGGGATTCTCCTGGCGCGCCGCCGCTACCCGCAAAAGCGACAGATTGTTGGTATACCGACTGTTGTTGTTGCGTGACATAAATTTAGCTGTTATTCAAAACAAATTTAGAAGTAGGTTCTTTGATAATCAGCAAGACAAGGATTGGTTACGTTCCGTAATTCTCCTCATGGAGTGGGAACGAACTTAATTGTCTTAAAGCCAAGCGTCTTTATTACAAACAAAAGAGAGAACAATACGACCTGATGAAATTTAAAAATAAGGTCAAGCTACAAGGGTATATAGTGGATGCCTTGGCGCCAGAAGTCGATGAAGGACGTGGTAAGCTGCGATAAGCCTCGGGTAGGAGCAAACATCTTTTAATCCGGGGATTTCCGAATCGGGAAACCGTTTGAGGTAAAACCTCAAAATCTTTAAATGAAGGGACGGCCGTCAGGTCGTTTTATAGTTTAAAGAGGACAACCCAGGGAAGTGAAACATCTCAGTACCTGGAGGAGAAGAAATCAAAGAGATTCCCTGAGTAGCGGCGAGCGAAAGGGGAGAAGCCCAAACCGCCGGGATTTATTCCGGCGGGGTTGCAGGGCTCATCCGGTTCAAAGCCATGGAGTTACAAACCGTTAGTTAGTCGAAATGTCCTGGAAAGGCATAGCGCAGAGGGTGATACTCCCGTAGACGAAAACGAGGCGGCTCCAGATGAGTTCCTGAGTACTGCTGAGCACGTGCAATTCGGCAGGAATCCGGGGAGACCACTCTCCAAGGCTAAATACTCTCTGGCGACCGATAGTGAACCAGTACCGCGAGGGAAAGGCGAAAAGAACCCCGGGAGGGGAGTGAAATAGAACCTGAAACTGTATACCTACAAGCTGTCGGAGCGCTATGTCCGCCTTCGGGTGGAAACGCGTGACGGCGTGCCTGTTGAAGAATGATCCAGCGAGTTACTTAGGCCGAGCGAGGTTAAGTCGCGGAAGCGACGGAGCCGGAGCGAAAGCAAGTCTTAATAGGGCGATTAGTTCGGTTTAGTAGACTCGAAGCCAAGTGATCTAACCCTGGACAGGGTGAAGTTACCTTAACCGGTAATGGAGGCCCGAAGTGTTTAACGTTGAAAAGTTACTACATGAGCTGGGGTTAGGGGTGAAAGGCCAATCGAACTTGGTGATAGCTAGTTCTCCCCGAAATAGCTTTAGGGTTAGCGTCTGAATTTAAACAGTGGGGGTAGAGCACTGGATGATGTAGGCTGAGCGACCCTCGGTCCGAATTCAACCAAACTCCGAATACCATTGTGTATATTCAGGCAGTCAGTTCGTGAGGGATAAGCTTCACGTGCAAGAGGGGAACAGCCCAGACCGCCGATCTAGGTCCCAAAGTATGTGCTAAGTGGTAAAGGATGTGGGTTTACCCAAACAGCTAGGAGGTTGGCTTAGAAGCAGCCATCCTTTGAAGAGTGCGTAACAGCTCACTAGTCGAGTGAACCTGCGCCGAAAATGACTCGGGGCTAAGCACATCACCGCAATCGCGGATTTGCCCGCCCGAGGGCGGGCAAGTGGTAGGGGAGCGTTCTTGTCGCTGCGAAGGCGTACCGGAAGGAGCGCTGGAGCGTCAAGAAGTGAGGATGCTGGAATGAGTAGCGATAAACAAGGTGGAAATCCTTGTCGCCGTAAGCCTAAGGTTTCCTTGAGCAATGTTCGTCAGCTCAGGGTCAGTCGGGCCTAAGTCGAGGCCGAAAGGCGTAGATGAAGGACATCCGGTTAATATTCCGGAACTGCGATAGACGCGTCATGACTCAAGGGGTGACGCAGAAAGGTAAGCCATCCGGGTGATGGTTGTCCCGGTTTAAAGCCGTAGATGTGGCTCTGCAGGCAAATCCACAGAGTCGTTAAGTCGAAAGCTGAATACGACTGCGGGTAGTGCCGCGGGAAGTGGCCCAACTACGCTGCCAAGAAAAACCTCGTGGGGAGTTTCTGTCGCATCCGTACCGTAAACCGACACAGGTGGGCGAGCATAAATGTGCTAAGGCGCGCGAGATAACCTTCGTTAAGGAACTAGGCAAAATAGCCCCGTAACTTCGGGAGAAGGGGTGCCCAAGTAACGGAGTGGCCCGCAAGGGCTGTTTTGTGAAAGGGCCTCAGTAAATGGGGCTTCGTGACTGTTTAACAAAAACTTAGGGCTCTGCTGAAATCACAAGATGATGTATAGGGCCTGATGCCTGCCCGGTGCTGGAAGGTCAAGGTGAGCTGTCAGCTCGCAAGGGCGAAGCAGTGAACTTAAGCCCCAGTAAACGGCGGCGGTAACTATAACCGTCCTAAGGTAGCGAAATTCCTTGTCGGGTAAACGGAAAACTTGCCCGAGTAGTGTGGCAACATACTATTAGTAAAATGGCTGTATCGGTGGAATCTAAAGAGAGACAGTTTAAAGGAGCTGTCTAAGTGCGACTCTATGACAATACCGAGGGAAGTCTTAGTGACCCCGTAACGACTACACGCCATCTCCCGCCCGAGGCGGGATGAAGATATAGTCTGATTCTTGGAGAAATTCAAGAAAATGATGAAGTTCCGACCTGCACGAATGGCATAACAAAGAAGCCGCTGTCTCAACGAAGGGCTCGGCGAAATTGTGGTGCAAGTGAAGACGCTTGCTACGCGTAGCAAGACGAAAAGACCCCGTGGAGCTTTACTGTAACTTGTCATTAAATTACGGTTTTAGATGCGTAGAATAAGTGGGAGGCTGTGAACGGCGCCTTGCGGGGCGCCGGGAGCCGTCAGTGAAATACCACTCTTCTAATGCTGTGGTTTTAACTTTGAGCCGTATATCCGGCCAAAGGACAGTGGCAGGCGGGCAGTTTGACTGGGGCGGTCGCCTTGACCGCCATATAAATTAGGGGCTCCCCGATTTTTCGGGGCTAACATCTGGCTGTATGCTGGAACATCCGTCTGTGAAAAACAGTTAGTATCTGGCAGGACTGTCCTGGAATCTGGGCAGTGAAACTTTGCCAGTGCGGACAATCAGCAGGGAAGTCTCCGCCTTGGGCGGATGACCCCTCAACGACTATACGCCGGAGTCTGTCAAGAGATTGATAGATATGATATAGTCTGATCTTCCAAGCGATTGGAAGTCTCTGAACAAAACTTCCGTAGAGAACCGTGTTCTTTATGGAGATAAGGGAGTCTGTCGTTTTGGTATGAATTCGAAAGAAATCGGGCAATATAAATCCAAACTGAAATTATCCGACATTCAGCGTCAGGTGATAGTGGGATTGTTATTGGGAGACGCTCATCTTGAAACTCAAAATAAGGGCAGGACATACAGGCTGAAGATTGAGTATAGCGTTAAGCATTCAGATTATGCCATGCATATTTACGAGTTGTTCAAGGAGTGGATTCTAACTCCGCCGCGGATTAAATCGGATATTACTCATAATAATATTTGTTTTCAAACCGTGAGTCACGCAGCGTTTAGATTTTACGCCCATCAGTTTTACAAAGATGGGAAAAAATCCGTCCCGACAAAATTGATTCACAAACTTTTAAGTCCGAGAAGCATGGCTTATTGGTTTATGGATGACGGCTCGATTAAATCCAGGCAGTCCGAAGGAATTATTCTCAATACTCAATGTTATGGCGAGAAAGAGGTTGAATTCCTCGCGAAAACATTGAAGCGATTGTTTGGATTAAAGGCGGAAAAAAGGAAACAGAAGAAAGGCTGGCAGATATATATCTCCGGTCATTCTTATGAAACTTTTCGCAAGATAGTTGACCCATATATCGAGACTTCAATGCGATATAAAATACCAAGCGATAGAAAAACATAAATGCCTAAAAGGTAACGGAGGCGTCCCAAGGTTCCCTCAGGGCGAATAGAAATCGCCTGTTGAGCGCAAGGGTAGAAGGGAGCTTGACTGCGAGGCCGACGGGCCGAGCAGGGACGAAAGTCGGGCCTAGTGATCCGGTGGTTCCTTGTGGAAGGGCCATCGCTCAACGGATAAAAGCTACCCCGGGGATAACAGGCTGATCGGATCCAAGAGTCCATATCGACGATCCGGTTTGGCACCTCGATGTCGGCTCATCGCATCCTCCCGCTGAAGCAGGTGGGAAGGGTTGGGCTGTTCGCCCATTAAAGCGGTACGTGAGCTGGGTTCAGTACGTCGTGAGACAGTACGGTCTCTATCTGCTATGCGCGTAGGAAACTTGAGAGGAGCTGGCCACAGTACGAGAGGACCTGGCTGGACGAACCTCCCGTGTTCCAGTTGTCCTGCCAAGGGCATAAGCTGGGTAGCGGCGTTCGGTAGGGATAAACGCTGAAAGCATCTAAGCGTGAAACCCGCCTCAAGATGAGGTTTCCCTTAAGACCCCCGGAAGACTACCGGGTTGATAGGCTGGATGTGTAAGCATGGCAACATGTTGAGCTAACCAGTACTAATCGGTCGTTCGGCTTGACCTTATTTTTTGATTTCATCAGAGTTGTTTTTCCGAGAAGACTTGGCTTTAAGATTTGTCCTTATAGTTTTGCTGTTTACAAGACCGGTGGTAATTCCGGAGAGGTTACACCCGTTCCCATTCCGAACACGGAAGTTAAGGGCTCCAGGGCCGATGGTACTAACGCCCAATCCGGCGTTGGGAGAGTAGGTCGCTGCCGGTCTTGTAAACGGCAAAGCTTGGATGTGAACTGTCGCTCCTCACGTTCAATTAGAGAACGGATGTGGTATAAAGAGTGAAGGGTGAGGAGTTTTGTCAGTTTTTATAAAACTTGGGCAGATGAAGAAAATCAAGAAAATTTCCGAAATTTTCGGGAGGCGGCAGGGAATTAAGGATATGTTAAAAATATCAGTTGAGGATTTTAGCAAATGAAAATTACCAAACAAAATAAAAAAGAAATCTCTAAGAAATTCGGCGAGAAGTTGAAAGAAACGGATGTAATTTTTACCGACTTCCACGGGCTTAAATTCAAGGAAATCAATTCTTTGAGGCAGGGCCTCAAGGAACTTAAATCAAACTTTTCGGTAACCCGGAACACAATTATTTACCATGCCCTTAAAAACGCCAAACTTGAAATTAAGGATGACAATCTTACTAAAGGTCCGACAGCTGTTATTACTTTGGAAGACAGCGAGGAAATAACAAGGGTCGCAAAGGCCCTTTTCAAGTTTGCCAAAGACAATCCCTCATTGAGAATAAAAGGCGGTTTTTTGTCCAGGGAATGGCTTGCGCCTTCCGGTTTGGAAAGACTTTCTAAAATTGGTTCTAAGCAAGAACGTCTTGGGCAGCTTGTATCGACACTTTATTCCAATATGTCCCGGATAAGGTTTGTTCTGGAAGCTCCGGTAAGGGATTTATCCTTGATTTTAAGCGCGCTCAAAGATAAGAAGGAGAAAGAAGAAAAAAAATAATCCTGGCAGTCCGCCGACGCTGTAATGGCGGATAAACCGTAAAACAGAGAGTAAATAGTAAGTAGTAAAGAGTAAATAGTAAGCAAGGAAACTTCTTATTTTACTGATTACTTGTTACTGAAACTTACGGGCTGCTCAGAAGTGAAAGGAGAAAAAAATGGCTGAAAAACTCACAAAAGACCAGATAGTAAACGCTATAAGCGACCTCACCGTTATGGAACTTGCCGAGCTGGTAAAGGCAATAGAAGAAAAGTTCGGCGTTAAGGCTGCTCCAGCTGCTGTGGCAGCTCCAACGGCTGTCGCTACCGCCGCTGCTCCCACTGAGGAGAAAGATGAATTTACGGTTGTTCTCAGCGCCCTTGCCGATGCTTCAAAGAAAATCAGCGTTATTAAAGTTGTGCGGGAAATAACAGGATTGGGTTTGAAAGAATCTAAGGATCTGGTGGAAGGCGCTCCGAAGAACGTGAAAGAAGGTGTTGATAAAAAAACTGCTGAAGAACTTAAGAAGAAACTTGAAACGGCCGGCGGAAAAGTCGAACTTAAATAAGCGGCGGAAGGATAACCATTTGCGCTCGTCGACTTCTGAAATTGAAAAACGATGATTTTATGGAAGGGCAAAGAGTCCCTCTCCCTGGTATTCCTTTTATTGTGAAGACAAGCATTATAGATAGTTCTACCTCAACTCGTTTACACCAGACTTTGTTTTACAGGTGGTCAAAGAGAAATTTTTTAATATTTTGACTTTTTTTGGAAGCGGACGGAAAACGCGATTAGAGAGGTGCCCGTATGAAACAACTTAATTTTTCAAAAACCCAACAGATTATAAATGTGCCGGATCTGCTTGAAATGCAAAAAAGATCCTTTAGGTGGTTTTTGCAGATTGACAGGGATCCCAGGAAAAGAGAAGTTCAGGGTCTTCAGGCCGCTTTTGAAGATGTATTCCCGATTAAATCCGCCGATGAAAGTCTGATTCTAGATTTCATACGCTATGAGCTGGGCAAGACAAAATACTTGAGTCCCGAAGAGGCTTTGGTCCGGGGCGGGACCTATTCCGCTCCGTTGAAAGTTTATCTCAGACTCAGCAAAAAAAAGACGGATGGAAAGATAAAGCAGATTATGGAACAGGATGTATCTCTTTGCGACCTGCCCCTGATGACTGAAAACGGTTCCTTTATTTTTAATGGAGCGGAGAGAGTGGTGGTCAGCCAGTTGCACAGGTCCCCCGGCATAATTTTCGAGGAGGACGAAGATAAAAAGCAATCCACAAAAGGCAAGCCGCTTTTTTACGCTCGGATTATACCTTATAGGGGTGCCTGGGTGGAGTTTGAGTTTGATATAGATAACTGCCTGTGGGTGAGGCTTGACCGAAAAAAGAAGATTTCTGTGTCAACTTTTCTCAAGGCCTGCGGCATAGAAACCAACGGGGAAATACTTCGTCTTTTTTATCCGTCCCTAACACTTAAAGTCAGCGATTCTAATTCCCAGAATATAATAGGCGCTTACGCCATTGAAGATGTTGTGGACAAAAAAACCGGAGAGGTGTTATGGAACCTGGAAGAGAAAGCGACAGTTCCGATAGACGATAAAACTTTCAATTTTTTCAAGGAACGGGGAATAAACGAGATAAAAGTGATAGCCGGCAGGCCGATGGAAGAAAATCCCGCCATACTGCTTAGCTTGTCCGGAAGGAGCCAGCCGAAAAGCGTTTCCGACGCAAGATTTGAGATTTACAAAAAAATGCGCGGTCAGGATTTTATCGTTAAAGAACACGCGGACGAATATTTGAACGAAATATTTTTCAAGAATCTGCGCAGATACGATTTTTCGCGGGTGGGCAGGTTTAAGGCTTTCAAAAAATTGAATGTTCTCTATAAGCAATTGGCAGAAAGCGACAAGAGATATACGGTGCCGGGCGAACGAAAAAGGAATTTATGCATTGAAGATTTAATCGTAACCATAAAATATCTGCTTGCCCTGAACAACGAAATTTCGTCCATGAAATGCAAAGTAAATGGCAAAGAAGAAGAATATTACTTTGTGGTTGACGATATAGACCATCTCGGCAACAGGCGGGTGAGGAGCATTGGGGAACTTCTTGAAAATCAGGTGAGAGTTGCGCTTGTTCAAATAGCCCGGTACGTCCGGGACAAGATGGGAAGAGAAGATCCAAGCGGGCAGATTACCCCGAGAACACTGATTAATTCGGCTCCCCTGGTTGCTATTATACGCAAATTTTTTGGAACTTCGCAGCTTTCTCAGTTTATGGACCAGGTTAATCCGCTGGCCGAACTTACACACAAAAGAAGGTTGTCAGCTCTGGGCCCGGGCGGTTTGAACAGAAAAAGGGCGGGTTTTGAGGTTCGGGATGTCCATTACACTCATTATGGTAGGGTATGTCCGATTGAAACTCCCGAAGGCGCAAATATCGGTTTGATAGTTTCTTTGGCGGCTTATGCGAAAGTAAATGAGTACGGTCTTATCATCACTCCGTACAGAAAAGTGAACAGGGGGAGAATTCTGAATGAAGTGGAATACTTGACTGCCAACGAGGAAGACGATATCTTCGTCGCTCAGGCGAACACCCCGGTCGAAAAAGACAAAATAGCGGTCGGTCAGGTTTACGGCAGACTCAGGGATGATTATGTTTTTGAAGAGACTTCCAGGGTTCAGTATATGGACGTCTCTCCTTTGCAGGTGGTTTCGGTTTCCACTGCTTTGATACCTTTTCTTGAACATGATGACGCCAACAGGGCGTTGATGGGATCCAACATGCAGAGGCAGGCGGTTCCGCTGCTTTTGACGGAAATTCCTCTTGTAGCCACCGGAATGGAGCCATATGTGGCGCGGGATTCGGATGCCTGCGTTATGGCTAAGAATCCGGGAAAGGTAATTTATGCCGCCGCCGACATGATAGCCGTAAAACCGGATAATTCAAACGAGCCGGATATCTATCATCTCATCAAATACAAGAGATCAAATCAAAACACCTGCATAAACCAGGTGCCGATAGTGAAAAGCGGAGAGCATGTCAAAAAAGGGCAAGTTATTGCTGATGGACCCTCCACAAGCGAAGGTCAGCTGGCTCTCGGGAAAAATGTGCTCGTGGCATTTATGAGCTGGGAAGGATTCAATTATGAAGACGCCATCCTGGTATCGGAGAGGCTTGTGGAAGAGGATGTTTTTACGTCTATTTTCATAGAGGAGTTTGAGGTGGAAGCCAGGGATACCAAACTGGGACCGGAAGAAATAACGAGGGATATACCAAACGTAAGCGCCGATTCCCTTGAAAATATAGACCATGAGGGCATAATCAATCCTGCGAGCATGGTAAGTCCGGGAGACATTCTGGTGTGCAAGGTTTCTCCGAAGGGAGAGCAGCAGTTGTCTCCGGAAGAAAGGCTTTTGAAAGTTGTCTTCGGCAAGAAAGCTGAGGACATTACCGATACTTCCCTGAAGGTTCCACCAGGAGTTTATGGAAAGGTGATAGGAAGAAGGGTTTTTGTGAGAAGGGAGAAATTTTCCAAAGAAGAGGAAAGGGCGAAAATAGAGGAGATAAATTTTGAAATGAAGAAACATCTGGACGCCCTGCGTGAATTTAAAAACTCCGTTCTCAGGGAAACCAGGACCAAAAAGGAAATAGAAACCTTTTACAAACTCATGGAGAAAAAAATAAGGGAAAAGTACGCTCGGGAAAAAGAACTTCTGAGGCATTCCGGGGAGCTTTCGGTCACAGTTAATAAAGTGGTCAAGGTGTATATAGCGTTGAAGAGAAGGCTCCAGGTTGGCGACAAATTCTCTGGACGTCACGGAAACAAAGGCGTTGTGGCCAGGATTCTTCCGAAGGAAGACATGCCATATCTTCCGGACGGCACTCCCGTGGATGTGGTGCTTTCTCCTTTGGGCGTTCCGTCGAGAATGAATATAGGACAGATTCTTGAAACTATGCTTGGCTGGGCGGCTCATCATCTTAACACTCAAATGATATGTCCGGTTTTTGACAGCGCCAAAGAGGAGGAGGTTATTGAACAAATAAGACTTGCCAAGGAAAAACTGAGGAAAGACGGAGTTCCGGAAAAATATTTGCCAGACGATTATTGCAGGATTACACTTTATGATGGAAGAACTGGAGAGCCTTTCCACGAAAAAATTACCATTGGCTATATGTATATGTTGAAGCTTATACATCTCGTGGAGGACAAAGTGCATGCCAGGGCCACGGGCCCTTATAGTCTCATCACGAGGCAGCCTCTCGGCGGAAAGGCGCTTTTCGGGGGGCAGAGGTTCGGGGAAATGGAAGTCTGGGCGATGGAGGGCTATGGTGCGGCCTATGCCCTGCAGGAGTTTCTGACGGTTAAATCCGATGATTTCACCGGAAGAACCAAAATGTACGAGGCTACCATCAAGGGCATTTTCCCCCAGAAACCCGGGGTGCCCGAATCCTTTAAGGTTCTCGTCAAAGAGCTTCAGGCTTTGGGTCTGGACGTGGAGCTGATTAAAACTTTGTTGAAGGAAGCGGAAGAAAAGGCGAAAAAGGAAAGCGCAAAGAAACAGAAATCTTCGGTTAAGGCGTAATTTCAGGAGAGGATTATGGATAATCTCATAGAAGTAAATCAGTTTTTCGGTCTTGGGCAAAAGAATGCCAAAAGGAAAGACATAAATTATACGGACTTCAGCGGGATAAAAATCGGCATCGCAAGTCCGGAGAAAATTAAGATGTGGTCGTATGGAGAAGTCAAAAAGCCTGAAACCATAAATTACCGAACGCTGAAACCCGAAAGGGATGGTCTTTTATGCGAAAGGATATTCGGTCCGAGCAAAGATTATGAATGCGCTTGTGGAAAGTACAGGTGGCAGAAATTCAAAGGGATAGTATGCGACAGATGCGGCGTGGATGTTACTGAAAGCAAGGTGAGAAGGGAGAGAATGGGGCATATAATTCTCGCCGCGCCGGTGGCTCATATCTGGTTTCTGCGGAAAACTCCTTCCAGAATCGGCTTGCTTCTGGACATGAAGCCTTCGGATCTTGAGAAAATTGTTTATTATGCCGCTTATGTGGTTCTGGAAGAGGTGAAAGATCCAATAACAGGCAGGGTCGATTTTCCGGTGGGCAGTATATTGAGCGACGCGGAGCTCAACGACACCAGAAAGAAATATCCCAAAATTAAAGTTGGAATAGGTGCGGGCGCCGTGAGAATGCTGCTTGAAAAAATAGACCTGAAATCTGAAATAGACAAAGTGCATAAATTAATGGCTGATTCCAGAGTTGAACTTGACAGAGCCAAGCTGATTAAAAAGTTAAAAATTCTTGAGGGGCTTTACGAGGGAAAGGCAAGGCCGGAATGGATGATATTGACTGTTCTTCCGGTTCTCCCACCGGATTTAAGACCGCTCGTTCCGCTCGAGGGTGGAAGATTTGCCACTTCGGACTTAAACGATTTGTACAGGCGAATCATAAACAGGAATAACAGACTGAAGCATATTGAAACTTTAAGGGCGCCGGAGGTAATGATTCACAACGAAAAGAGACTTTTGCAAGAATCGGTTGACGCTTTGTTTGAAAACGGAGCCAGGGGAAAAGTAGTTCTGGGTGCGGCAAACAGACCCCTGAAATCTCTCTCGGACATACTTAAAGGAAAACAGGGAAGATTCAGGCAGAATCTTCTGGGAAAAAGGGTGGATTATTCCGGGCGTTCTGTCATTGTCGTAGGGCCCAATCTTAAACTGAATCAGTGCGGCTTGCCGAAAACCATGGCACTTGAATTGTTTAAACCTTTTGTTTTGGCCGAACTTATCAAGAAAGAGAGTATGACTCTGAAGCTTGCCAAAAGGAAATTGGAGCATGCAGATGATGAAATATGGGATATACTTGAGGAAGTGACAAAAAATCATCCGGTTCTCTTAAATCGTGCTCCGACTCTGCATAGATTGGGCATACAAGCGTTTGAACCGGTTCTGATAGAGGGTCTCTCTATACAGTTGCATCCTCTTACATGCGCGGCTTTCAATGCCGATTTCGATGGGGACCAAATGGCCGTGCATGTCCCCATTTCACAGGAAGCGCAGGTGGAAGCAAGAATGTTGATGATGGCAACGAATAATATCCTTTCCCCGGCGAACGGCCGTCCTATAGCCACTCCTTCCCATGACATGATTTTGGGGGTAAATTACATTACCAAAGATAAAATCGGCGAGAAAGGAGAAGGAAAGTTTTTTTCTTCTCCACAGGATGCATTGGTAGTGTATTATCGAGGAAAAATCGGGATTCATGCCCGGATAAAGGTGGAGGGAATAAATAAAATTGGAAAAGACGACGGTGACCGGATGAAGAAACCGCATGAGTGGAACGATTACACCACCGCCGGCAGAATCATATTCAACGAAATTCTGCCCGCCAAATTGCGGAAAGAGGGCTTTATAAACAAAACCATCGGCAAAAAGGATATTGCCGAGCTGGTGAACAGGTGTTACAACGACCCTGAAATAGGTCATTATGAAACGGTGATATTTTTGGACCAACTTATGAAAATGGGTTTTTCATACGCTACCCTGTCCGGATTGAGCATTTCAGTGAAGGATATGCTTATTCCCGAAGGTAAGAGTAAAATGATTGAGGACGCCCAGAGAAAAATCAGAAAAATTTCCCAGATGGCGCAGGACGGAATAATTACGGAGAATGAAAGATACAACAGGGTTATAGACATCTGGACCAAGGTTAGCGACACTATCGCAGAACAGATGTTTGAGAAAATGAAAAAGCAGGAGAAAGAGAAACACGTGGGTTCAGAGCCGCGTTTCAATTCAATTTACATGATGGCCAGTTCCGGCGCTCGGGGAAACAGACAACAAGTTAAACAACTTGGTGGTATGCGCGGACTTATGGCCAGACCCCAAAAAAAGTTGACTGGCGGAATAGGCGAAATCATAGAACAACCCATCATTTCAAATTTCAGAGAAGGGCTCAGCGTGCTTGAGTATTTTATTTCCACTCATGGTGGCAGAAAAGGTTTATCGGACACAGCCCTTAAAACAGCCGACGCAGGATACTTGACGAGGAGACTTATAGATGTGGCACATAATGTTGTGGTTTCATGCGAAGACTGCGGAACTATTTCTTCCGTTGAGATAAGCGCGCTTAAAAGCGGGGATGAGGTGATAGAAAACCTCGCGGATAGGATAATGGGAAGAGTGCTTGCCGAGAAACTGAAATTCAAGGACGGCGGCAAGGAAATCACGCTCAAAACGGGCGAGATGATAACTCCCTCCATAGCGGTTAAAATAGAAAAGGCGGGAATTGAAAGTCTTAACGTCAGGTCGGTGCTTACGTGTGAAGCCAAAGAAGGCGTGTGTGCTAAGTGTTTTGGCATGGACCTGACCCGGGGCAGAATGGTCGAAGTGGGGGAAGCAGTCGGCATTATAGCCGCCCAGTCGATAGGCGAACCGGGAACGCAGCTTACTTTGCGGACGTTCCATATAGGAGGCACTGCTTCCCGGGTGGTGGAGAGATCGGAGATACGGGCGAAAGAGGACGGAGTTCTGGAATATCAAAAAGGGATAAGAACCGTTGAAAACAGGAATGGTGATATATTATGCATATCCCGAAATGCGTCTCTTTTTCTCAAAAAAGGCGGGCAGATTATTGATGAGATAAGGCTAAATTACGGAGCCAAGATAAAACCAAACGCGAAAAGGGTAAAGAAGGGAGATATTCTTACAGAGTGGGACCCGCACACCATACCGATAATTACTGAGCATAAGGGGATAGTGAGATTTCTGGATATCAAAGAAGGGGAAACCCTTCATGAAGAGAGAAATAAGGTGACTGGCATTATAGAGAGAAAGATAATAGAACATAAGGGGGCAAGAAGAAATCCAAGAATTGTCATAGAACATGGCGGAAAAAAAGTAGGGGAATATCCTCTGCCTTTGGATACTATAATCATGGTTGAGCCGAAGGAGTCTGTTGAGCGAGGAGACATCATAGCCAAGATACACAAGGAAATATCCAAAACCAAGGATATAACCGGCGGTCTTCCGAGGGTGGCGGAGCTTTTTGAAGTGAGGAAACCCAAGAACGCAGCCATTATTTCCAAAATAGAAGGCGTGGTTTCGCTTGGCACTTCTTCCAAGGGACTTACTGAAATATCAATAAAGAATGAAGAGACGGGACAGGTTGAGACCTACATAGTTCCGTACGGGAAGCATTTGCTTGTCTACGAAGGCGACAGGGTTGACGCCGGGGAGGCACTTACCGACGGTGCGGTGGATATGCATGACCTTCTGGCGGTAAAAGGGCTTAAAGAAGTGCAGAATTATATTGTCGGCGCTATACAGGAGGTTTACCGCCTGCAGGGGGTCAGCATTCATGACAAGTATATTGAGATAATAGTAAGGCAGATGCTCGGCAATGTGAAAATCACTGAACCGGGAAATACGGTCTTTATGAAAGGGGAGATAGTGCCTAACAATCTTTTTATCGAGGAAAACCAGAGAGTGAAGGGTTCTCCCGCTCAGGCTGAGCCGATATTACTGGGTATAAGCAAGGCTTCGCTGGCTTCAGAATCTTTCATATCAGCTGCCAGTTTTCAGGAAACCACAAGAGTTCTGACGGACGCAGCCACAACAAACAAGGTGGATTACTTGAAAGGTCTTAAAGAAAATGTTATCATAGGACATTTAATACCTGCGGGCAGCGGCTTTGCGGGTAGAGTTTTTAATAATGAAAATAAAAAAGAGGAGGAGTAAAGGCGCAGAGGTCGCAGAAGAGGATCGCAGAGGCCGCAGAAGTTTTGCGTAATTTGCGAATATTTCGCGTAATTTGCGGTATTTGAAATTATGGCTACAATTAACCAACTTATAAGAAAAGGAAGGAAGAAAACGGTAAAATTGAGCAAGGCCCCGGCGCTAAGCAGCTGTCCGCAAAGAAGGGGAGTATGCACAAGGGTTTATACCACAACGCCCAAGAAACCGAACTCGGCCTTGAGAAAAGTGGCAAGAGTTAAACTTACCTCAAAGGCTGAGGTTACAGCTTATATTCCTGGTGTGGGGCATAATCTTCAGGAGCATTCCATAGTTTTGGTAAGAGGGGGCAGAGTGAAGGATTTGCCCGGCGTGAGATATCATGTTGTGCGTGGAGCGCTTGACGCGGCCGGGGTTGAAAACAGGAAACAGGGCAGATCGCTTTACGGAGCCAAAAAACCAAAAGCCCCAAAAACTTGAGTTTACGGAGCATAAATTATGCCAAGAAAAGGTTTAAGACCGAGAGAAAGAAGAAAACCCCCAGAGCCGGATTTTAAATACAATTCTGTGCTGGTGTCGAAGTTTATCAATAAAATAAATTACCGTGGGCAGAAAACTGTGGCGGAGAAAACGTTCTACGGGGCTATGGATATTGTACGTGAAAAACTGAAAGAGGACCCACTGAAGGTTCTCAATAAAGCGGTGGAAAATGTTAAACCACTTCTTGAGGTTAAGGCAAGAAGAGTGGGGGGAGCGAATTATCAGATTCCAGTGGAGGTTCCATCTGATCGCGGTGTGACTTTGGCCATGCGCTGGATATTAACGGCTGCCAGGCAGAGAAAAGGCATGGCATTTAAGAAAAAACTTGCTGAGGAGTTGATACTGGCTTTCAGGAAAGAAGGAGCGGCTTTTAAAAAGAAAGAAGACACTCATAAAATGGCCGAAGCCAACAGAGCTTTTGCCCATTACAGATGGTAAATCGCGAAAGCGCGGAAGAAGAGCGCAAAGAGTGCAAAAGCAAGAAGTAAGAAATAAGAGGTAAGAGTTTTAAGGAATTTCTTTATATATCCGGCCTCTGTTTTCTGACCTCTATCATTTGACTTCTACTGTAACAGAGGAACATAGAATATGGCGAAAATTGATTTGAAAAAAGTAAGGAATATAGGTATCATAGCCCACATAGACGCGGGTAAAACAACCACAACCGAGAGAATTCTTTATTATACGGGAAAGATTCACAAAATAGGTGAGGTTCACGACGGAAACACCGTTACTGATTGGATGCCTCAGGAAAGAGAAAGAGGGATAACCATAACTTCGGCCGCTATTTCCACAATGTGGAAAGGGTATGTTATCAATATTATTGACACTCCGGGTCATGTGGATTTCACAGCTGAAGTCGAAAGGTCATTGAGAGTACTTGACGGAGCGGTGGTGGTTTTTGACGGGGTGCAGGGCGTAGAACCGCAGTCTGAAACCGTATGGAGGCAGGCGGATAGGTATAATGTTCCACGCATAGCCTATGTAAATAAAATGGACAGAACCGGGGCTGATTTCTACATGTCAGCCAATTCCATTATAGAAAAACTCGGCGCAAGTTCAGTTCCAATCCAACTGCCCATAGGGGTGGAGGACAAGTTTGAAGGAATTATTGACCTTGTGGAAATGAAGTCTCACATCTGGACGGGAGATCATTTAGGCGCGGAATTCAGCATAGGCGAGGTGCCTGAAGAATATGCCGGGAAGGCCAAAGAATATCGGGAAAAGATGCTGGAGAAATTAGCGGATTTTGACGAGAAAATAATGGAAAAATATTTGGCGGGAGAGACGAATTTCACCGGCGAGGAGATAAGGGCGGCGATAAGAACCGGCGTTTTGACCGGGAAATTTTTCCCCGTATTGTGTGGCTCCTCCTATAAAAATAAAGGCGTTCAGCCGCTTATGGACGCCGTAAACTATTATCTTCCTTCGCCGCTGGATATTCCTCCCGTCAAGGGAAAGGACATAAACACGGAGGAAGTTATTGAAAGAAAAGTGAGCGAAAGCGAACCTTTCTCGGCTTTGATTTTCAAAATACAGACAGACCCATATGTAGGGAAGTTGAGTTTTTTCAGAGTGTATTCCGGGCGTCTTAAAACGGGAGATTCCGTTTATTTTGTCAAAAACAAGAGTGTGGAAAGAGTTGGACGGCTTTTGCGGATGCACTCGGACAGAAGAGAGGAGATTAAAGAAATTTCTGCCGGCGACATAGCTGCGACGGTAGCTTTAAAAAATGCAGCAGTCGGAGAAACTATGTGCGATACAAAATATCCAATAATGCTTGAAGGGATGAAATTCCCCGAACCGGTTATTTCAATAGCCATAGAACCGAAATCAAAAGAGGACGAGGAAAAAATGGGAGTGGCATTGGGACGCCTGGCTGAGGAAGATCAAACATTCAGAATTAAAACCGACGAGGAAACCTCACAAACGATAATATCCGGAATGGGGGAACTGCACCTGGATATTATCGTTGACAGGCTTAAAAGAGAATTCAAGGTTCAGGCAAATGTCGGCAAACCGCAGGTAGCTTTCCGGGAATCCGTGAAAAAATTCGTGGAGCAGGAAGGTAAGTTCATCAGGCAGTCGGGTGGTCGGGGGCAGTACGGACATGTCTGGATTAAAGTGGAACCACAGGAGATAGGCAAGGGCTTTGAATTTGTGGACGCGATAAAACAGGGAAGAATTCCCAAGGAATACATACCGGCGGTTGAGAAGGGATGTAAAGAGGCCATGGAAAGCGGCGTTTTGGCCGGCTATCCCATAGTTGATTTGAAAGTTACCTTGTTTGACGGTTCTTTTCATGAGGTCGACTCCTCTGAAATAGCCTTCAAGATAGCGGGCGCCATGGCGCTGAGGGCTGCCTGCAAGAAAGCGTCTCCCTATCTTTTGGAGCCGATAATGAAGATAGAGGTTTTAACTCCCGAGGCGTATATGGGGGATATTATAGGAGATCTTAATTCCAGGAGGGCCAGAATTTCCGAAATGGGGAACAGGGGCAATGTGCGGTTTATAAGAGGAACTGTTCCTCTCTCCGAGATGTTTGGATATGCGACGGTGGTGAGGTCCATGTCGCAGGGCAGGGCGTCGTTTAATATGGAGCCCAGTCATTATGAAGAAGTGCCAGCCAATATAGCCAGGGTTGAGATAGAGAGGAGGTCCCAGTCAGCCGCTGCGTAGAAAAAGGCGCAAAATTATTTAATCAAGGAGAAAAGATATGGCGAAAGAAAAGTTTGACAGGACGAAACCCCACGTGAATGTGGGTACGATAGGGCATGTTGACCACGGGAAGACGACATTAACATC
>CALEIX010000318.1 GCA_937898825.1 uncultured Elusimicrobia bacterium
TTTATCCTTCATCCTTTATCCTTCATCCTTTATCCTTCATCCTTTATCCTTCATCCTTTATCCTTCATCCTTTATCCCTTATCCTTTTCTGCCGTCCAGCTGTCTATCCGTCTATCCGTCCAGCCGTCTAACCGTCCAGCCGCTATTTTAGCAGAGCTTCGCTCTGCAGCTACAACTGACTCTCGACTCATGACTCTCGACTCTCGACTCCTGACTTCCGCCCGTACATCTCTAACGGGGTAGAATGGTTAAAATGAAAAACCCCGCCCGCTTTTTTGCGGGCGGGGCGAAAGGAGGAGCAATTAATTACTTGGAGGAGGGCATAAATCTCTGTTTGATATCGTCGGTGATTGATGTAATGTCTTCCATTTTAACCTCGCGCACAGTATTTTGCGATACCAAATCCTGCGCCTCTTTTTCCTCTTTGCTGAGAGGAATATGGTTTGACAGCGCGCTTACCTTTGTCACATCTTCGCCTCTGCCTCCGTTATTCGGAACCACGTTGGAAACCTTGCACCATTTGCCATCCTCTTGAGTCCATTTGAAGTCTGTTTCTCCTCTTACTAAAATGCCTTCTATGAGTTTTGTTTTCGCGTTGAAAACAGGGCTGCCTGAATTCCCGCCGTAAGTGTCCAGATTGGCGACGAAATATCCTTCCGGAGAGGCATCTCTTACGCTTGCTCCTCCGGCAAGTTTAACGGGCAACCCGACCGGATGGCCAATGACAAACATCGCAAGTCCCTTTTTAAGCCCGTCATTTTTTCGGTTGACGGGAAGCGGTTTTCTTCCGGCAACTTTCCTGTCAAGTTTAATTAAAGCATAATCCGGACCAAGTCCCTGCGTGGAAGCGCCCTCTTCCGGTTCCTTGCCCAAAAATCTTGCCACTATTTTGGAACAGGAATATACATCCTCTTTTTTAACCGTTTTTGGCTCTTCGCCCGCTTTTTTTATGGCGAATCCGAAGACGAATTTTGTTTTTTTGCAGTTCTCAATACTGGTTATACAATGTCCGGCGGTCATTATCAGGTCATCACCCACCAATGACCCCGAGCAGAAAGCGCCTATGGGCTGCTCCCTGAATCTTTCGGTTTTGCAGAGATTCAGTGCCTCCGCGAATTTTTGCGTTTTTAACTTATACACATTTTTGGAGGCGTCAAGCGTAAGGTCGTCCGAACTCCAGAGAGAAACCACTGAATTCGCCAATTTTTTCATTGATTCAGGCATTGCGTTATAGTCAATCCTGTCGTCTTCCCCGTAAATTACTTTCCCTCCGGCGTTCAGCGAGAAGGGAAGAATCGGCATCAAGAGTGCCGTTACTATCGCTATCAGAGTTAACTTTTTCATAACGCCTCCTTGGATTTTTTTCGCTTCTGGTTATGTTATAATAACTCGCTTGATAAAAGTCAATAACAAAAAGACCCATATACGTATGGGCCTAAAGACCTATATCCAGGGTTCATTGAAAAAGCCGTCTTGTATTCACATCGTGAATACAACATTTCAAAATGAAGATTGCAAAGTGCAAATTGCAAAGTTGTTTTGCATTTTTCAATTTGCGTTCTGCATTCTGCATTGAGCCATCGCGCTTAATAGCTATTATTTTGTCAATGAAAGATAAATTCATCGGGCCCAGTTCACTCCCGCATTGGGTCGTGGGTTGCAAACTCGCGCTGATATACACCAATCTACACATGGTAAGACGGCTGGACGGCTAGACGGCTGGACGGCAGGAAAGTGCGAGGCTCATTGCGTTTATAGCGTTCATAGTTTATTGCGTTAAGCGTTCATAGCGTTGAGCGTTGGTGCATAATATATTTGGGCGTTTTTCCTGTTGAAATTTGAGAGCAGCAGGTAGTATAGGGGTTCATTTTGTGATAAGAAAATAACGTGGGGTTCTGTTTCTTTCATTACAGTTTCAATGTATAAAGATGCACAGTATATTTGTCTATTAAAAATATTGCCAGCGCGCAAACGGCAATCAGAATGACATAAGCAAAAATGTTCAGAATCGGGCGGGGCGGGATTTTCAGATTTGCGAAAGAGTCAAGTTCATGATTTTTACCTCGACGCAAATATGAAATAAAGGAATATACCGCGTAGCATTCAATCGCAAAAGGCGGAAATCCTAAAAAGCCCAAAATGGGCATTTCGCAAATCTTGAAAAATTCGCCCACGAAAGGCACGGTGTAGACCCATTTGGCGCCTGCCCAGTAATTCAATACCTCCCAAATTATTCCGCAAATAAGTCCTGAGGCGAGGAGAAGGTAAAATTTTCTTATTTTGCCCCGGGCAAATTCCTTCAGGAACGAGTTAAGCCCAAGTCTGTAATTTACAGGTTCAAGAAGGAATATAA
Source organism: uncultured Elusimicrobia bacterium (assembly GCA_937898825.1). GTDB lineage: Bacteria > Elusimicrobiota > Elusimicrobia > Elusimicrobiales > UBA9959 > CALEIX01. Next base: position 2,354 of record CALEIX010000318.1, read on the forward strand.
AGGTTCCCCACGTAAGCCAGAAAAAGTATTTCGGGAAAAAATAAATCAGGGCAGCTGAAATAATTCCCGTGTAAAGAAGCGATGATAAAAGTCTATTGCTTATTTTTAATGGACGAATTTTTGCGTTCTTAAAAATATTCAAAGTTTCCAGGAGTTCAGATATTTCAAAGATGGCGGGCAGAACTGTCGCGTAACTTAAAAAATATCCCGTCCATCTCAAGTAATTTGAGGAAGGAACGTACATATATTGCCAGTTTTGTAGCCGGACATTTATGATTTCAAAAATGAACCATATGAAAGCTGACCACGGCAGCATAATGAAGAATTCCCTGGGACGGTTTATGATAAGAGATTCCTCCCTTATCACATAGATTATCCCGTCAATCAGAAATATAAGCGGCCACCAGGCGAAAATATAATAAAAAGTGTGCACCGGCTCCACTTCCAGGGCGCTGAGGGGAAAGAAAAGAAGGAGAAGACCAAAACCGGCGTAAATAAACAATTTGGCTTTTTCCCTTGAGTCCATCGGGATTTCAAATCCTGAAATTGAATTTATAATTTTTATCCAGACCTGTTTCCCGCGCCATTATGAGTATTTCCCTTTGAGTCGTTTTGTTTACAGGTACGCCTTTGTTCTTTCTTTCAAGGTATGTGAGATATTCTTTTTCGCCCGCTGTGTAGATTTTTCTGGCGCCTTTCACTTTCTTTGAGTTTCTAAGTTTTCTTAGAATGTCGGTTATGGTTCTTTTGAAGTTTTTCACGCTGGTGAAAGATTCTATATTTATGGCGATAAAAAAATGTCCGAGGTTATAAGGAATTCTTTTTCCGTTTTTGTATCCGCTCAGCATTTTTAGGTAAGAGCCGTCCTGGAGCGCTGCCGAGAGTATTTCCACCACCGTTGAATACCCGTATCCTTTATATCCTCCTGATTTTTCGCCAATACCCCCGAGGGGAGCGAAGAAAGCAATGCCTTTTATCAGGTATTTAAGTATTTTTTCAGGGTCGCTCATTGCTCTTCCGTCGTGGTCTACTACCCAACCTTTGGGGCATTTTTCCCCTGTCTTGGCGTACACCTCAATTTTTCCCCTTTGCGTTATGGATGTGGCGCAATCCAGCAGGAAAGGGAATTTTTCATTCGTTGGCATACCGAAGGTGAGTGGATTGGTGCCCAGCATGTTTTCCGCCCCGAATGTAGGAGCTACTGATGGGCGGGCATTGGTTCCTGTTATTCCAATCATGTTATTTTTCACCGCTAAAAGGGCGTAATAGCCCGCTATGCCGTAATGGGTGGAATTTCTGACTGCTGTCATTCCCATGCCGCACTTTTTCGCTTTTTTGATTGCGATTTCCATGGCTCTTTTGGCGATGTAATGCCCCATTCCGTTATGTCCGTCTATGGTAGCCGTTGCAGGCGAGTCTTTTACGATTTCAAATTCAGTTTTCGGTTTTTGAATTCCGTTTTTTATTCTGTCATAGTATATTGTCTTGAGACGGGACACTCCGTGTGAATCAATCCCCAGCTTATCGGCTGTAATAAGCACGTCTGCGCATACTTCTGCTTCCTTTCCTGGAACGCCTATCGCGATAAACACATCCCGTATGAAGTTTTCCATGGTTTTGAACTTTATCCACACACTGCCCTTTTCAATTTTCATTTTTAAGCCTCCATCTTTCAATTTTATCCGCTATTTTTCCGGAAGATTCCAGCATATTTGCTATCTCCAATTTTTTGTATCCTTCTTTCATTTTATCTTTTATTGAGGGGTTTTTGACAAACTCAAGCATGGCGGTTTCAAGGGTTTTCCTGAAATTCTCCTTTTGTAAGATGATTTTTCCAGTTCCCGCTTCCGCCAGTATTTTTGCGTTGAACAGCTGGTGACCTGCGGCCGAAGAAGGCAATGGGACAAGAAACGCTGGCTTTTTCAGGTATATAAGTTCCGCCAGAGTGCTTGCTCCGGCTCTCGCCAGGACGATGTCCGCCGCGGCGTATATTTGGTCCATGTCCTTGCGATAGGCAAAGAGTTTTATGTTTCTTTTCTTAGAAAGAAAAGAAACTTGGGAAAGAAAAGAAGTTGAGAGTGATAAAGAAAATCGGTGACAAAGAAAGAAGAATCGTAAACGACGAACTCCACAAGATAGCAAAAGACATTGTTGACGAAGCTGAGAGATATAATGCTATTATTGCAATCGGTAACCTGAACGGAGTTAGAAAGAACAACAAGGGGAGAAAAGTGAACAGGAAGGTTAATTCGATGCCATTCTACCGCTTAAAGGAATACATCAAGTATAAGGCGTTGGAGAGAGGGATTATGGTCATAGAAGTTCCAGAATACAACACTTCTAAGCAGTGCTCTAAATGCGGTTCAATGAACACGGAAAGACCTACTCAGGGAC
>CALEIX010000319.1 GCA_937898825.1 uncultured Elusimicrobia bacterium
TTAATGATACGGCGACCACCGAGATCTACACCGTCTAATTCGTCGGCAGCGTCAGATGTGTATAAGAGACAGCCTAACTCCTGACTCCTGACTCTTGACTCCTAACTCTTGACTCCTAACTCTTGACTCCTAACTTATTCTTTATCCCTGCTGTCCAGCCGTCTTGCCGTCTAGCCGTCCAGCCGCTATTTTGGCAGATTCGCTTGTTGATACAAATTAATTGTGTCCGTAGTAAAACTTAAAAGCGGTGTAGTCCACGCTGCAGCTACAATTTACCCCCTTAAATGCGGACACGTTTGTCTATGACCCTTCTTATTTTCCCCGTGCGCTTGATTCTCTCTATCATATTGGGTTTTAAAAGCGATATTCGCGGCGGATCCAGCCATTTCTTCTTAACGCTTTCCTCCAGATCTTCGCAATGAATGTAGATTTCCTTTTCAAGTTTTTTCGCAAGCTCTTCAGCCCTTTCAAGGCTCTTTTCACTCTTGACTTCAACAGCAACGGTCAGGCGGTCTTTGTGACCTTCTTTCTCTATGAGCAGTTGAAAATTAAAGCTTAGCTGCCGCACTTTTCCCACAGCGTTCTGCACATCCGAAACGAAAAGATGCGCCCCTCCCACATGTATCCTGTCGTCGGCTCTTCCCAGAACCTCAAAAAGCGGTTCCTTTCTTGCGCACTTGCAGTCCCTCAAAACCCACCTACCGAGATCACCGAGCCGGAACCTGATTATCGGCATTTTTCTTTTTGTCAGACTTGTTATTACAAGTTCGCCAATCTCTCCCTTTTTTACGGGTTTTAAAGTCCTGGAGTCCAAAAATTCTATATACTGGCTATTGTCAAAGAGATGATGCTCGCCCCTTTCACAATGCGGGCATTGAAATCCTATAACTCCTCCGTCGGCGGTGGCAAAGCCGGCGGATCTTACCACGCACCCTGGAAAGCATCTTTTGAAAAACCTGACCATTTCATCGCCCACATACTCGCCGCCGTAAAATATTTTCCTGACCGAAAGTTTGAGAGTTTTCCTGTTCTGGTGAACATGCTCCGCAAGGCGCACAAGAAAAGAGGGCAGACCTATTACGGCGGTAACCCCGAAGTCTTCAAGGTATCCGGCTATCTTTTCAACCGGCAGTGAACTGCCGAGCGGGACGGAAATCGCCTTTGTGTAAGACAAAGCCTTTTCAACGCTTATCCAGCTGGACCATAAATTTCCCGCCACGAAAAGATTGGCTATTTTATCCTTTGCCGAAAGGCCCGCGGCTTCAAGAGTATACGCAAGGAGTCTTGCCGTCTGGTCGTACTCGTGCCAGTCGTAAAAAATGTATTTAGGACTTCCCGTTGAGCCGCCGCTCGCGAAGTAAACGCCCCTTTCCACTTTACCGGTCAACATGGCCGAGCTTTCGGGCGGGGTGTTTTCGTAAATGTGCTGCTTGACGAGAAAGGGCAGTCTTTCAAAATCCGCAAGATTTTTAACCTCAGGCGCTTTCTTATAATGCCGACGGTAAAAAGCGCTTTTCTTTCTGGCATATTCCACAAGGTCGACAAGCCTGTCCATCTGCGAGGGTCTTTCTTCAATCCCTACCCAGTTAACAAGACTCATCATTGGAAAAATCCCGTCGTGCGGAGAGCCGGCGGTTCCTTCAAGCATCTTTCCGGAATTCACCACCCTGGCTACGCCCAGGTCCGAAAAGGCGGACAAAACTCTCTTTCTGTCCTCAGTGGTTCCCGCAACCCCAACGGTCTGGACATAACCTCTATACGGAGCAAGAGCCTGCCGCACCTCGTCCAGCGAGGAAGCCACTTTCACGTATAAGACCCTGTTAAGCGGCGAAACCTTGTAACCTGAGTCTTTCTCGAAAACGACAGTCCAATGCGGCCCGGGAAAGGAGCTCAAAGCAAAACCCCTGCCAAGCGCTCTGTCAACTTCGGCCAATTGTCTAACCTTCGTTATTTCAACTTTTTCGTCGTCAGACAATCTGCCCTGCGGAAGTTTCTTCTGAAAATCGGAAAAGGCTTTTTCAAGGTAAGGAATAAACTCTTTTACCAATCTTTCCCCCTTCCTTTTGTCCCGTGAAAGCAGGTAAAGTGTATGCAATGACGAACAGGCGGACTGGTCCCACATTCCCGCGTCCTTCGCTATTTTGCCCGCCAGATTTCTGTACCCGTCGTTTTTAACGGCACTCTCAAAAACTATCCCCATGCTGGTTTTCGGACCGAACCCCACGACCTTTGTCCCAAGCGGAGCCTTTTTTTGGTAAGACAATACGGCGGGCTCTGCGCCCCACACGAAAACCGTGTCCACGTATTTGAGCATTTCTGTTTCAAGGTCGTCCCTCCCGCCCTTCCATGAAAGAATGGATATTGAAGAGGATATAATGCCCTTTTTGTCGCACTTCTTAATCGCTTTTGCAAAGAGCACGGGGAAATTAGAGCCGTCGGAAGGCATTTTGACAATGTTCGCGTTCTTCGTTAATATTCCAAGAACGAGGGAATCTATTATTCCCAGGAACACGTTTCCCGCGCCGACATGCAGCGCAACGCCCCGCGGTTCCGCCTTAATCAAGCCGTCATACCCCCTTCTTTCAATGGGCACTTCAAGGGCGTAAGGCAGAAAAAGTTCAAGGTTCATTCTTCTGTTGAGTTCGTGCCGGGAAAGTATCGCGCCTATTATGTTCACGCTTTCCTCTATCATCGCGGGAGAGAAAGAAATGTTCTCTTTCAGATGTTTTAACGCCGCCTTCCTGTAAGGCGATTTTCTGTCGGTGAAAAGTTTCCCCGCGGCAATTAAAACATCTATGATGTATTCTTTCCGCGCTTTTCTGACGAGACGAGCTTTTTGCCGGGCTTTTGAGCCAATCGCCGCAATTTCATCTAAAGTGGGGGAATTTTTGTCCGTCTCCCGTCCGAAAAGATACGCGCTTTCTATTTTCATAAATCTTCCAGATCAAACAAATCTTAAAGTGTAAACAAAAAACGACACTCCGATTAACATGAGCAAAACGGCACCTGAGTACCTGAAAGCCTTAAATATTTTAGCACTGGCGGAAGACTTTATCAAAACCTCGGCTTTGCGTTCCGCCAGGATATATCCGCTTCCAATCACGGACAAAGCGAAAGCCATACCCAAAGACATGAATAAAGATGCCAGAAGTCCGACGCTGAACAATCCCTGAGCCGTCGCGTAAAAAAGAACAAGTAAAATCCCCGCGCAGGGGACAACGCCCACGCTCAACGCCAAAAAAAATTGCGATTTACCTGAGTGAAAATTTTTTTCTTCGGGTTTCTTCTCCTCGTTTTTTGCCACCTCAAAAAAGGTTATGGCCCCAATTATGAAAATGCCGGCGTAACTTATTAATTTTAAAGCCGCCATTTCTCTGGAAGCGGACGCCCCGAAAACATAAGAAGCTATGCTTTTTACCGACAAAACTATGATTACGGCTGACAGAGCGTGAATAAAAGCGATTTGCCATCCCATCATCGCTCCCCGCTTCCAATGAGCCTTTTTGCCGGTAAAATAGGAAATCATGACTATTTTGCCGTGCCCCGGACCGAAAGAATGCAAAAAACCGTAAACGAAGGACAAAAACATTAAAAACCAAAAAATTTTCCCCTTTCGTCCTTTTTTGATTTCCCGCATACTGCGCGCGACTTTTTTATTTAGCATCCTTTGAGTTTTCGTGAATTTAAACCAAACAACATTCAAGAAAGACGAACCAGCGCCGCTTTTCACGCAAACGCCCCTGCTCTTCATCGAAATCCCCAAAAAACCGTACGAAGCCATAACCGGCTTTAAAATAAAAAACAATGAAAAACTGAAAAAAAGAATCAAAGTTTTTTTCTGCATAAGGCTATTGTTTCCGGTTCAACCATTCCGAAGTAAATCGGATGCTCGTCGTCCTCAAATATATAGAAAGGACACCCGTCACCTGAAAGACCCGTTATCAAAACCGGATCCTCTTCGTAAGAAAACTCGGTGTAGTAGCCGCTGTCGTAAATCCCTATATCTATTTCGGACTTAAGGGGATTCAGAGGCTTTTCCGGAACAATCGTGAAAACGTAAATCAAGTTTCCATCCGACATTCTGGCGGAGAAATCTTTCAACTTCATGCCAGTTTTCGCTTCTTTCCCGTTGACGAAAATATGCGTATAAAAACCGAAACGCTCTATGCTTGAAAAATAAAGATTCTTCAAGTCAGATTCTTCTTTGGCGTCAAAATCTCCGTCCCCGTTTTTGTCTATCTGCTTTATTACCGCCATGGAAAACATTTCGTCGTAACGCCATATTTCCATGATTGACGCGATATCTCCATTTTTATCAAAATCGACCCGCAGCGAAACATCAACCCACACATGCGGGTGAGCAATAAGCGCAGGAACGCAAAAAAAGAAAAATATCACGGATAAGACTGCTCTATGAGTTTTCATTTCAGAATTATCTCAAAGCATGGTGGACGCGGATACCGCGCAGCCCTTTAACTTTTTAACCCCGGCTCTGCCGTAAATTTTGAGCACATGTCCTCCCCTTCCGCAGGAGCATTTCGGCAACACGGCTCCGAAATCCCCGGAAAGCAGAGAAATGGAAGGGTAGCTTGTAAGATACGGAGTAATGAATTGCAAAAGACCCTTTTTACCTAAGCCCAGAGACTGCAATGTGGCCGGATCGCGCGCTATAACCCTGCCGTAATTCGGAATATGGAAATTGCCTCTCTCACAATCCACATAAGGAACGCCATGCTCGACCATGCCGAATAAATCCCGTATGTTTTCAATCGGCAATCCCAGATTGTCGGCGAGCATTCTTCTGTACAAATCCTTGTCCACCGCCTCGTTCTGAAGGTTCTTCCAGCCGCCTCCGGTAATGACGGCCGAAACGGGATTTAATTTAACGGTTCTCGAATATCTCTTCCTGAATTCTTCGGTGAGTTTAAGGACAAATGCCGGAAAGCCTATCAGACGGACAGGGGCGTTTTCCCTTTCGCACTTTTCAAGCATCCTGACGGAGGAATTTATATCAAAGTAAAAATCCTTTTTAATCCCGTTCCATTTAAAAGCGTAAAAGATTTCCCTTTTCCGGGTAAGGTCGGTCAGCAATTTATCAGTCCACGCGGTTCCCACATCTGAAGCATATTTCGGATCGTATGTGAAGCATATGTAATAATACTCCCTTTCCAAATCGGCAAGACCAAGCCCCTTAAAAACCTGCCAGGCCATTCGGCGCACCCTCAGAAGCGACTGCCTGTCCAAAAGCATTCTGCTTCTCTGGCCGCTGGTGCCGCTTGACTTGAGTTCCAGGGCAACCTTGCTTTCCGGCAAAGTCGCAAGGTCCCTTTCTTTGAGCGCCTGAACCGAAATAAAGGGAATTTTCACAATGTCTTTTTCCGCTTTTAAGGAATCCGGCGAATACTGCCTGTTTTTATAGAAATTGCGGAGAAAACGGGAACGCGCCAGCTGGTATTTCATTGCCGAGCGCATAGCATTTACAAAAAGAGCGGAAGTCTCTTCGGTAAATTCAAAAGGCGGGCTTTCGAAAAGTTTGTCTATGTCCGATTTAATTTTAAGCGGCTTTGAGAAATGCGGCTCGCTATTTTCTTTTTTTGTCTTCATGCCTGAACGGAAAATCTATGTAAAGGTCTTCCCATATTTTCAAATAATGCTTGAGGAAATTTCTGTAAACGGGAACTATCTGGACATTTCTGAAATCCAGCGTCTCAAATGTTCTGGAAAAGACTATGCAGTCCAGCCTTTTCTTGCCGACTTTTTTGGCGGCCGGGAAATACCCGCTCGGCACAAATCTCGCCATCAAAGCGCGGCGCTGTAAAGAAGGCGTATATGCGTCAAGCACAAGCTCAACGTAACCCATGTTCATGGCATTAAGTTTCCGCGCAAGACTCTCAAGCACCACCTCCATTTTCTCCGCGGTTTTCCCGCTCAGGACTACGCTGTATTTATCTCTTAAGTTGCAGTTCAAGTAGACCTCGGTGGACTGGTCGGGAGAAACCAGGAGAACATTGGGCTCGTGAAAAGGCATGAAAATATGTTTGAAGAAACCCCTGGGCTTCACCCTTGAAAACCTGTGCTTTATAAAATACTCGGCCGATATTACCTCAAAATCAAGCAAGTCGGGGTTTGAGATTGGCGAGACATTTTTGCAGTCTTTTACCACCGGCTCGCCCAATTTCACCTGATGCTTTACAAGGTTGTAAAAGGGCGCTATCTCGGGCACAATAACGGGTTCGGGCTTTCTCTTGCGCAGACCGCTTTCGGTGTAAAACGCCGAAAGACAGTGGGTTTCATTTTCAAAAACCTTGTGGGTGTTCGGAAATATGCCGAGCTTCAGAAAACCCAAACTCTCGGTCAGCCTTTGAGGAGCGTAATTGGCGGTTCTGGTCGTGGCGTAAACAAGGTCAACCCATTTTTTGTTATGGGCTATATCGTCCAAAATATACTTCATCATCAAATAAGCCAAATTGTGTTTTCTATAATCCCTTGAAACGACGGCTCCAAACGCCTTCGATATCCTGTTTTCGTAATCAATGGCGTAAATCAAACTGGCTATTATTCTGCCCTGACATTCCGCCACAAGCCAGTAGTAAAAATCGTTGTCAATGGCAAAGCGCATTTTATTTTCGTCCACTATCAGCGGAACGGAATAATTCCCGCCGTAAACCTCGGCGTACAGAACCCTTATGCGCCGCATGTCCGCAAGGCGCGGGGTTCGTATTTTAATATCCGGCAATCCTTCCACCTTTATCGTTTTCTCGAACCTGATTTTTCCCATGGTTTATATTTTAGCAAATTGGGAAAATCTCCGCATTGACGGCTCTCAACTTGAATTTTCCCGAAAATATTCATACTATTTACTGAAGCAATATGAAAAAGATTTTGCGAATGCTTTTTCCGCTGGCGGTTTCGTTCCTGTTTGTTTCCTGCGCCTCGTTCAAATCGGGGGACATCTATCCTTCCCGCGCCAATATTCGGAGAATGCTCGAGGACAAAAACAAAAAACCGTTCAGCGAATTGGAAATAAAATGGCAGGTAATTCCCTACAGCCGCCTTAAAAGTACCATAGCCGAACCCGCCCAAAGCAGGGCACCCTTAAACGCAAGCGCAAGAGACTTGAGATTCCTGCGAAAGAAAACTGAAAAAATATTTTCCGAAGCCGGAATTTATTCCCCGCAAAAAGGCGAGGGGAAAATAAAAATACTGCTGGTCTCCATAGGCAAATGGACATACAAAGATATTTTTACCAGCTTCCTCACTGAGACTCCATGGATAATGATTTTTCCCGTTTCCTTGAGAATTAATTATTATTTCAAGGCCGAGTTTACCGATAAAAACGGAGAGCATATCCTGCAGAGAACCGCCACCAACAAAACCGTGTTTCATCCGCTTATGATTCCGCTATATCCGCTTTCAAGTCCCGGAGCGAAGGAAAGGTCTATTATAAAACTCCTGCTGTGGAAAACCGCAATGGACATCTACATGGAAAAATTCGCCGGAGCCGAAATAAAATTCTGCAATATTTTTGAGGAACTGAAAGAAAACTTAAGGGCATTTTCAAACAATTTAGATTCACTGAGCGTATTGAGCGATGTTAAAAGGAACATTCGGAAATTAATCAAAAATATAGATTCTTACCTCTATCTCGCATCGCGACAATGCCCTTACGAAAAAAACATTCCCGCCTATTACAAATCTGTCCAAAAAGAAACCCTTCCAGCTCTTAAAAGATTAGATTACGTGATGAGCAATCTTCCAAAGTACGGCTATCCCCCCGACACCTGCTGGACAGACGCAAGAAAAAATATCGGCTTATCTTCCCTTGAAGAATGGAACAGGTTCTTTTCTGTTTACTCCTGCTGTGCGGGCAAAGGCACAATTCACGGCTGCATTCACGACAACGCGCAATAAATTGGTCTGCAATCCCGCGGGTAACCCGCTCTCTTCCCACAGAACATTAACCAGATGAACATCAGGTGTCTCTGTGGGAGAAAATATCAGCCGAGATTTACTTTCCTACCCCCCACAGCATATTGCCAAAAGCAAGAAAGCAAAGGAACGGCAGCTTATTCACTGCCCGTGTTTTCGCTTTTTTCGGGAACCGGTTTTTCCTGTTTCTCGTTTTCGGTCTCCGTTTTTTTACCTTCTTTTGCGATTTCCGCTTTCTCGTCTTTCTTTTCTTCGGGTGGAAGTTTCGAGAGCGCTTCCCTGGCATCCTTGATATAAAGACTGTCCGGATTCTGCTTTAAAAATTCCTTCAGCATTTTTCTGCCCTCTTCTACCTTGCCGTCCACTATTTTCTGAACGGCTTCGGCGAATTGTTTTTTTTCTTCAAACTGTTTCCGGGCGGCTTTCTCGCTTACGCTTCCCTTCCAGTAAAGCGCCATCGGGTCCTCATTCTGTTTGGCGCCCCTGACGGCGGCAACCGCCGTCACCCGCACCTTCGGTGTGTAAAAGAACTTGCCTATTTTCACGTTCAGACCCTTCAAAAGGTTTTTGTACCATTTGGCAAGACCCGTCTCCAGGGCGAAAGCGCTCCCGGAGAAAGAAAGCAGAATAAACGCTAAAAATATTTTTTTCATAGCTCCTCCTAAATAAGGCGACTGCCGCCTTTTTATTCCTTAATCAATTTACTCGCTACAGCTCTTAAAGACGAATCCATTTTTATAGCTTTTTCGGCAAATGTTTTCACATCGTCTTTCCTGCCAAGCTTAACGGCAACCCGCGCAAGGTTCAGCCAGATATTGGCGTCATAACCGTCGGCTTTCGCGGCCCTGTAATAAAAGTCTCTGGCTTTTTCATAATTGCCCTTCAGATATTCAACATTTCCCATATTGTTCAGAGCGCTTGCGTCATCTGGAGTTTTCGCCAGAATCCTGGCGAAACATTTTTTGGCCTCCTGGTATTTTCCGAACTCCCCGTTGAGCACTCCGAGATTGATTAATGCCTCTTTGTCGCCGGGTTTTTCTTTAAGAATGCTTTTGTACCGCGCGCTAATATACTCATACTTCAGATTCAGCATTTTCCCGATAAGAGAAGAAACCCTCTTTTTTATCTTCTCAATATCAAGCTGTTTGCCAAAATCAGTGTCGGGCAGGGTCACCGGTTCAAAGTCCGCCCAGGCCTTTCTCACATCTATCACCCCAACGCTTTTTGAATTATTTTTAAACATGGCGGCCTGGTGCTTGAAGGAATCAATGAAACTCTTTGCAACCATCGTGGTTTCAATACCGAGCCAATATGTGCCTTCGTGTTTAATGAGATATTTCCGGGGAATGCCAATCTCGTCAAGATTGTTTTTTTCCGTGTCTATCATCACCGCTATATGACTTGGATAGTCCAGAAGCGCCGTATGCACGCCGGAGGCTTCAAACAAACTGGCAAAAAGCGCCGTGAGGTCGTCGCAATCTCCGCTTTTAAGTTTCAAAGTGTCCCGCGGAAACTGGACCGTATCCAGCACCTGCGTTCCGCTCGACTTTATCCTGGAATAAGGGTTCACGGGATCTGAAAGGTACGACAAGCCGTAGTCTCCCAGGGCTTCCCACATAAGCATGGCGGTAAATACGTTTTCGTTCAGCATTCCGCTTTTTTCAAATTCGTCCTTTCCCTTAAGCACCGACCTGCTGAACGAGAAAACCGGCGGATCCTTGGGAGTTATGAAATTGGCAAGTCTTCTGGGATTGTTCCATATAATCGCGTTTTTGGAAAGAACCTTTACGGGCTTGTTCAACTCTATTTTTTTCTCTTTCCCGTCCACGTAATAAACCGCCTCCAGATGCGCCTGAATAGGCGTGTCTTCCGTGATGCCTAAAACCTTGTTGTTCAGAACGCCGTTGAGCGGCACTTCTCTTCTGGTATGCGGCAAGAGCTTCTCCACTCTTGTGTTTGTCGGGAAATCCATAAAATCCTTCAGAGCGAATGAAACCTGCACATTTTTGTAAGTTTTATCGGTGTTGTTCACAAGGGCTATCCTGCCTATGGGATGATTCTGATAATATTTGTAATTGGCCGAGAAAATGTAGCCGAGTTCCACCGGTTCTATTTCCACCGGAGCGATATTTTTTCCTCCGGCCGAACTCACAAGTGAAGAAGACACCATTCTTTCTTTATCCAGATACACGGAAGCTGCGTTAGAAAGCGAACCTTCGTCTCCCTTTACGCTCACGCAACTTGCGGCATAATAATATGTGTTTCCTTTTTTCAGGTTCTTGTCTCTCCAGGTGCCCTTTTTGTCAAAGGAGCCCAATTTTTCAAAAGGATTCTCTCCCACCTTGCGGTAAAGATTGTAAGATTTAATCCACCTATTTTTCTTTCTTTTTCCAAGCGAAACCTTAATCGTGCCTTTTTCCGCCATAAGCACCGGTTTTGCCGGCGAAGAAGGGATATATCTTAACTCATACGATAAGAGATTCATTTTCTCAATATCCGATATATAAATTTTATCTCCGGATATCTTCATGCAGGCGGGGTTGGAAAGTTCCCTCAATCCCCTGCCTTTGGCAAAAAAACTGTTTATAAAATTGCCTTCTTTGTCAAAAACTTTCACGCTAAAAGCGCCGCGGTCCAGAATGTAAAAATATCCTTTTCCGTCGTAATCTATAACCGCGGGTTCCATCAATCTGCCCGAATCGTCCCAGACTTTGATGAGGCTCCCCGAGGCATCGGTGACAACAACTTTCCTGAGCCTGGCATCAAGAATATAGAGATTGTCGTTTTCATCGCATCTAATGCTTACCGGTTCTTCCATTGTAATTGCGTCTATATTCGGGCCTACGGCAAAAAGGAAAAGTCCGTCCTCGCTAAATGCCTGCACGCGTGCATTCTTTGTATCAGCCACATATATTCTTCCCCTGGAATTTACGGTTATCGCCATGGGAGAATTAAATTTTCCTTCTTTCTTTTTGCCAAACAAACCGCCGCCCTCTCCAAACACCCCCTGAAAAGAACCTCCCAAGTCAAATATCGCGACCCTGTTGTTCCCGGTGTCCGCCACATAAATTTTCTTGCCGAACGAAATTATGTCTCCCGGAGATTTTACCTGTCCCTGCTCCTTGCCGTATCTCGCCAGAACCTTCTTTCTTTTTTTTGCTATCAAAACCAGCTCTCTCTCATTGCTCAGATAAGCTACAATCTCGCCTGAGGGAAGAATATCAAACGCCGAAATGTGGTGCTTAAAAAAATCCGCAGGTCCTTTTGCCGTAAAG